>JBASAN010000323.1:0-4199 GCA_049650625.1 Ornithinimicrobium sp. | reverse complement strand
GTCCTACCCCGGCTCCACCGAGGGCGAGGCACTGACCTACTTCGCCCGCAAGTACGACGATCTTGTGGCGGCAGCCGTCCTGCTGGCCCAGCGGCTCGAGCAGACCGATCTCTCGGCGCACGAGGCGCGGGAAGCGTTGAAGACTCTGCGGGAGCACATCGGCGATGCGAACGTGGTCGGGGATCTCGCCGCGCTGGAGACCCGGGTCGTCGGCATCGAAGCCCAGGTCCTCGCGCACGGAGAGGCTGAGGCCCAGCAGCGTGCCCAGGCCAAGGTCGCGGCCGCCAAGGCCCGCACCAAGGTGGTGAAGTCCGCGGAGAAGCTGGCGGCCAGTGACCCCGCGAAGGTGCAGTGGAAGTCGGCCAGTGCACGGATGCGCGAGCTGTTCGACCAGTGGAAGGCGCTTCAGCAGGCCGGCCCCCGGTTGGACAAGGCGGTCGAGGACGAGCTGTGGCACCGCTTCAGCGAGGCACGATCAGGCTTCGACAAAACGCGTCGGGCGTGGTTCGTCCAGCTGGACGAGGAGCAAGAGGGCGCCAAGCGCGAGAAGGAGAAGCTGGTCGCTCAGGCGGAGAAACTGGCGACCAACAAGGACTGGGGGCCTACCGCGACTCAGTTCAAGCACCTGATGGAGCAGTGGCGCCGAGCCGGTCGTGCCCAACGTTCCAGCGATGACGCCCTCTGGGAACGGTTCAAGGCGGCCCAGGACCAGTTCTTCGCCGCCAAGGACGAGGTGGTGGCGGCTGAACGGGTCGAGTTCGAAGCCAATCTCGTGGTCAAGGAGAAGTTGCTGACCGAGGCCGAGGCGCTCCTGCCGGTGACCGACCTCCAGGCGGCCAAACGCAGCCTGCGTTCCATCCAGGACCGCTGGGACGCTGCGGGCAAGGTGCCCCGCTCGGACATGCAACGTATCGAAGGCCGATTGCGCAAAGTGGAGCAGGCGGTGCGCGAGGGCGAGGACCAGCGTTGGAAGCGCAGCAACCCCGAGCTCAACGCGCGTGCACAGTCGATGGTCGAGCAGCTGGAGCGCGCGGTGGCCGGCCTGGAGGCCGACCTCGAGGCGGCGAAAGCGCAGAACGACCCTGCGGCCACCAGCAAAGCCGAGCAGGCGTTGTCGGCCCGACGTGAATGGTTGGAATCGGCCCGCGCGGGCTTGTCCGGATGATCACCGACCTCACGGCATACCTGGATCGCAGCCCGTCCCCGTTCCATGCGGTGCAGAGTGCCGTCGAGCTGTTGACGGCGGCCGGGTTCGGCGAAGTCCTCGAGCGGCAACTGACGCCCCGGGGGCCCGGGCGGTACTTCGCTCGTCGGTCCGGGTCGCTGGTGGCCTGGACCACCGAGCACGAGCCGGATCCAGCCCACGGTTTCCGCGTGGTCGGCGCGCACACCGACTCACCGAACCTGCGGATCAAACCGCACCCGGACACGCACAGTGCCGGCTGGCAGGGTCTGGGGGTCGAGGTCTACGGAGGTCCGCTGCTCACCTCCTGGCTGGACCGGGACCTCGGGGTGTCGGGACGGGCGGTCCTGCGGGACGGGAGCGCCACCGCAACCCGGCTCTTCGCCATCGACGAGCCCCTGCTGCGGATCTCCCAGCTCGCCATCCACTTGAACCGCGAGCTGCATACCGAGGGGCTACTGCTCAACCCGCAGCGGCACCTGGTGCCGCACTGGGGGCTGGGGACCCAACCCGGTGACTTCGCCGGCTTCCTGGCCGAGCATCTGCAGGTCCCGACCCGCGACCTGCTGGCGTGGGAGGCGATGACACACGACCTGACCCCGGCGCGGGTGATCGGTCGCGACCGGGACCTGGTCGCCTCGGCCCGGTTGGACAACCTGGCCACCTGCCACGCCGCCGTTCGCGCTCTGCTCGACCTGTGTGACCACGGCCTCGAGGACCCCTCCGCTCCGACGCCGGTGATCGTGCTCTTCGACCACGAAGAGGTCGGCAGCACCAGTGCCAGCGGCGCGCAGTCGACGTTCCTGCCCGGGTGGCTGGAGCGGATCGTGACCACCCGGGGAGGAGGCCGCGAAGACTACCTGCGCGCGATGGCCGACACGATCGTCGCCTCCGCTGACATGACCCACGCGACCCACCCCAACTACCCCGAGAAGCACGATGGGCTGCACCCGGTGCGGATGAATGGTGGGCCGGTGCTCAAGGTCAACGCGCAGGAGCGCTACGCCACCGACTCTCGGGGGGCCGCGGCCTTTGCCGTTGCCTGCGAGCAGGCAGGGGTCGCGCGACAGACCTTCGTGAACCGCACCGACCTGCCCTGCGGGTCCACGGTGGGCCCGATGACGGCGGCCGCGACCGGTGCCACCGTGGTCGACGTGGGTGCGGCGACCCTGTCGATGCACTCCGCCCGCGAGGTATGTGGGGTAGCCGATCATGGCGCGTACATCGCCGCGCTGACCGCGTTCTTGGAGCCGGTCGGCTAAGCGCTGTTCCGGTCAGCTCGGTGGTTCTGCCCGTGTTGGGCGACCTCCGCGCCGTTGGACCGCGGGTCCCGCCGGTGCGGATCTGTGCCCTGGGTCCCGGTGACCCGGTAGACGTCGAGCACGGCGCTCACACCGCGCACGGCCCTCAGGACGCTGTCCAGGTGGGACGGGTCGGCCATCTCGAAGGTGAAGCGGGACAGGGCCACCCGGTCGCGGCTGGTCTGCACCGACGCCGACAGGATGTTGACCTTCTGCTCCGCCAGCGTGCGCGTCACGTCCGTCAGCAGGCCGGGCCGATCGAGCGCTTCGACCTGCATGTTGACCAGGAAGACGCTGGCTTCGGTCTGCGACCACGCGACCTCGATCAACCGGTCCGGGTGCCGTTTGAGCGTCTCCACGTTGGTGCAGTCCACCCGGTGCACCGACACCCCCTTGCCGTGGGTGACGAACCCGATGATCTCGTCCCCGGGCACCGGTGTGCAGCACCGAGCCACCTTGACCCAGACGTCGCCGGCCCCGACCACGGTCACTCCAGGGTCGGTGCCACGTAGTCGACCGCGCCGCGGCGTCACCGCTTCGGCCAGATCCTCGGTGGCGCTGTCCTCGCCCCCCAAGGTGGCCACGAGTTGGTTGACGACGTGGTCCGCCGAGACGTGGGACTCCCCCACCGCGGCGTAGAGGGACTCGATCGACTGGTAGCGCAGGTCCCCGGCCACAGCCAGGAGGGAGTCGTGAGACATCAACCGCTGCAACGGCTGGTTGCGTTTGCGCAGCACCTTGGCGATCTGTTCGCGCCCTTGGTCGATCGCCTCGTCGCGGCGCTCCTTGGAGAACCAGTGGCGGATCTTGGTGCGTGCCCGGCCGCTCTTGACGAACTTCAGCCAGTCCCGGCTCGGACCGGCATCCTGCGCCTTGGACGTGATGATCTCCACCACGTCGCCACTGACCAACGCGTTCTCCAGCGGGACCAGCTTGCCGTTGACCCGCCCGCCGACGCAGCGGTGGCCCACCTCGGTATGGACCGCGTAGGCGAAGTCCACCGTGGTGGCGCCGGCCGGGAGGGCGATCACGTCACCGGCTGGGGTGTAGACGTAGACCTCGGCCGCATGGATCTCGAACCGCAGCGACTCCAGGAACTCGTCGGGGTCGCTGGTGTCGTTCTGCCAGTCGATGAGCTGCTTGAGCCAGTTCATGTCGCCACCGGGCCCGCCATCGTCCCCGTTGGTCTTGGCCTTGCTCAGCTCTTTGTACTTCCAGTGGGCGGCAACGCCGTACTCGGCCCGGCGGTGCATGTGGTGGGTGCGGATCTGCACTTCGACCGGCTTGCTGTCCGGACCCATCACAGTCGTGTGCAGCGACTGGTACATGTTGAACTTCGGCACGGCGATGTAGTCCTTGAACCTCCCGGGCACCGGGTTCCACCGGGCGTGCAAGGCTCCGAGCACGGCGTAGCAGTCTCCGATCGACTCCACCAGCACCCGCACCGCGACCAAGTCGTAGATCTGCTCGAAGTCGTGCCCGCGGACGATCATCTTCTGGTAGACGGAGTAGTAGTGCTTCGGACGTCCGGTGACGGTGGCGCGGATCTTGGACGCCTTGAGGTCGGCGCCGATCTGGGTGCGCACCCGCGCCAGGTACTCCTCCCGGGCCGGGGTCCGCTCGGCCACCATGCGCACGATCTCGTCGTAGACCTTGGGGTAGAGATAGGCGAAGGACAGGTCCTCCAGCTCCCACTTGATGGTGTTCATCCCCAG
>JBASAN010000322.1:0-8358 GCA_049650625.1 Ornithinimicrobium sp. | reverse complement strand
ACCGTGGACGGGGCGCCCGCCCCCGTCGCCACGCCCGTCGCGGTCTAGGCGGGACGGGGGTCGACCTCGAAGGCCTCGTCGGCCAGCTGCTTGCCGGCGCCGCTGTAGAGCTGCAGCACGATGTCGGCCCCGAGCGCCCGCACTTCCTTGGCCTCGTCGTCGTACTGAGCCATCACCGCGACGGTGCCCTGGAAGTTCGCGGCCTGCAGGCGGCGTAGCGCTACCAGGTTCGACCCGTGGAACGGCATCGCCAGCACCACCATCTGGACGCGCGCGGTGCTGGTGGTCCGTTCCCAGAAGGCGGCGTCGGTGGCGTCGGCCTCCTGCACGTCCAATCCCTCCTTGGTCAGTCGCTCGACGCGCGAAAGGTCGATCTCGACCCCGACGACCGACATGCCGTACTCCTGCTCGAGCTGCTCGTACGCCGACCGTCCGATCCTGCCCATGCCGAAGACCACCGCTGTGGCTCGGCTGAGGTCGATCGGACGGTCCTCGGGGTGCAGGCGCTCGGCGTCCTGGGCCGGTAGATACGCCATGAGCTTCGACACCAGTGTCGTCTCGGAGCGGTTCACCACCGCGGAGATCACGAAGCTCATGGCCACGGCCACCGAGAGGACGACCAGCCATTCCTCGTCCAGCAGCCCGGCTTCAACGCCGAAGGCGGCGACGATCAGGGCGAACTCCGAGTAGTTGCCCAGGGCCAGACTGGCCAGGATGGAGGAGCGATGCCCCAGCCGTCGCCACCACAGCAGCAGGAAGAAGAGCCCGGTCTTCAGCGGTAGCAGCACCAGAAGGGCACTGGCCAGAGCAACGGTCGACATCGTGGGCATGGTGCCCATGCCGATCGAGATGAAGAAGCCGACCAGCAGTAGCTCCTTGAGCGTGAAGAGACTCTTCGACAACTCGCCCGCTGCGGGGTGGCTCGCCAACAGGGCGCCGAGCACCAGCGCTCCGAGGTCGCCCTTGATGCCGACGAGCTCGAACGCTGCATACCCGGGCACCAGGGCCATCACGATGCCGAACAACGCCTGCATCTCACCGTGGGGGACCAGGTCCCAGACGCGGCGGATCAGCCACGCGCCGGGCACCAGCAACACCAAGGAGAGAGCCCACGCACTGGGCGGGTCGCCCTTGGCGCTGGTGAGGAAGAGTACGGCCGCGATGTCCTGGATGATCAGCACGCCGATCGCGACCCGGCCGTAGTGCGACTGGGACTCGCTGCGGTCCGAGAGCACCTTGACCACGAAGACGGTGCTGGAGAAGGACAGGGCGAAGGCCACCAGGATGATGACCGTCCAGTCCGCCTGCCCGGCCAGTCCCAACCCCAGGGCGCTCGCAGACCACAGGAAAGCGGCCGCGATCACGATGTTGAGCACCATGTGCGCCGTGGCTGTAGCCCAGACCTCGGGGCGCAGCAGGCTGCGCACGTCGAGCTTGAGCCCGATGCCGAAGAGCAGGAGGGTGACGCCGAGGTCGGCGATGGTCTGCAGGGCCGGGAACTCCTGGACGCCGATCGCGTTGAGCGCGAAGCCGGCGGCCAGGAAGCCGACGAGGGGCGGCAGCCGGATCATCACCGCCAGGAGGGCAGCACCGAACGTGACAGCAAGGTAGATCGACACCGTTTCCACGGCCTACCTCCGGAGCTCTTTGATGGGGCGAGGCGTCCAGTCTGTCCTACCGGGACCGGTGGGGAGGAACGTCAGCCGCGAGCGAGCGTGTCGGTCGTGGTCGCGCTGGAGCCGGCGTGGCTCTCGAGGATGTCGGCGAAGCGTTCGGCCAGCGGCCTCCAGGATTCGGCGACCTCGGCCTCTCGATCGGAGAACTCGGCCGCGGCGGTATGCAGAGCCTCGATCGGCCAGGCCGCGTCGGTCGGTCGGTGTGCGGCCCAGCTGCGGAAGATCGCGGGAGTGGCCTCCGGGTGAAACTGCACCCCCCACGCCTGAGGGCCGAAGCGGGCCGCCTGGATGGAGCCGTCCGGCGCCGTGGCCAGGATCGTGCACTGCTCGGGCAGGTCGCTGACGACGTCGTTGTTCCACTGGAGGCCGGGGGAGTTGGGGGCGGCGCTGGACAACAGCGGGTCCCGGGCGCCCTCGGCGTTGGGGTTGAACGCCGTCAACCCGCGTGCTTTGCCCGCAGGGTTCACCGTGCTCACGCCGCCCACCGCAGTAGCCATCAGTTGGTGACCCAGACAGACCCCGAGCTGGGGCTTGCCGGAGGTCAGGGTGTCGGCGATCAGGGCCTTGACCGGCCGAAGCCACGGGCAGGTCGTCTCGTCGTTGGCTCCCATGGCCCCACCCAGGACCATGAGACCGTCGTGCTCGGCCAAGGACTCGGGGATGGCGTCACCGGCGTCGCCCATCCGCACGTCCAGCACGACGCCACGTTCGGTCAGGAACTCACCGAGCAGACCGGGGGGACAGGTCGCAGAGTGTTGAATGACAAGGAGTCGCGCAGCCATGCACGCAAATCTACTCTGCCTCGGTCACCGACTGGGCGGCAAAGAGGCTGTCGTCCTCGGAGTGATCGGCATTCTCGGTGGGGTCGGTCGCGGTCGCGTCGACGGTATGTGGTTGCAGCTCGCCGCTGGCGATCTGCTCAGCCCAGTGACACGCGACCCGGTGCCCCTCGGTGGCCCCCTCGATCTGCAGCACGCGCAGCTCGGGGCGGCTCTCGTCACACTTCGTCTCCTGCCGCCAGGGGCATCGCGTGTGGAAGCGACAGCCCTTCGGCGGGTTGGACGGGCTGGGGATGTCACCGGCCAGCAGCAGCTGCTCCCGTGAGTCCTCGATCACCGGGTCCGGCACGGGGACAGCCGACATCAAGGCACGGGTGTACGGGTGCAGGGGAGTGTTGTAGAGCTCGTCCGCGGTGCTCTCCTCGACCAGGGCCCCGAGGTACATCACGCCGATCCGGTCGCTGATGTGGCGGACCACGGCCAGATCGTGCGCAATGACGAGATAGGTCAGTCCGAACTCCTTCTGGAGGTCTTGCAGCAGGTTGATGACCTGCGCCTGCACCGAGACGTCCAGGGCGCTGACGGGTTCGTCGGCGACGATGAGCTGCGGGTCGACGGCCAGCGCTCGGGCGATCCCGATGCGCTGCCGCTGACCGCCGGAGAACTCGTGTGGGTACTTGTTCAGGGAGTTCTGCGGCAGCCCGACCGCCTGGAGCAACCCGATCAACCGCTCGTGTGCGTCCTGGGTTTTCGTCAGCCCGTGCGCCTTCATACCTTCCAGGAGGAGCTGCTCCACCGTCTGACGCGGGTCCAACGACCCCATGGGGTCCTGGAAGACCATCTGCATGTGCCGACGTTGGGTCCTCAGCTTCTCGCCCTTCAGGCTGGCCAGGTCCACACCGTCGAAGTAGACCTCACCACTGGTCGGCTTCTCGAGCTGCAGCAGCGTGCGTCCGAACGTCGACTTGCCACACCCGGACTCCCCGACGAGCCCGTACGTCTCGCCGCGCTCGATCTGCAGGTCGATGCCATCGACGGCATACACGTAGCCGATGGTCTTGTCGAAGATCACCCCCGCCTTGATCGGGAAGTGCATCTTCAGGTCGCGCACGTCGACCAACAGGTCAGAGTCGCTCATCCTGCATCCTCCGAGCTGCTCGCGGGTGGGGGGTCCAACGGGTTGTGACAACGCAGGAGACGCTCGTCCTCCACGTGTGAGTCCTCGATGAGAGGTGGGCTCGACTGACGGCACTCAGCCACCTCACTGGAGCAGCGGGGGGCGAACGCACATCCGCCCTCCCACGGGATGTTGTCAGCCACCGAACCGGGCACGGGGGTCAACCGACTGCCGCGCGTCTCGTTCAACCGGGGTATGGAGGCCAGCAGGCCACCGGTGTAGGGGTGACGAGGGGCCTTGAACAAGGGATGACGCAAACCGCGCTCCACGATGCGCCCGCCGTACAGCACGTTGACCTCGTCGCAGAGCCCGGCGACGACCCCGAGGTCGTGGGTGATCATGACCAGGGCGGTGTTCGACTCCTCGACCAGCTCCTTCAGAAGGGCCAGAATCTGCGCCTGGATGGTCACGTCGAGCGCGGTGGTGGGCTCGTCGGCGATGAGCAGCCGAGGCTCACAGGCCAACGCCATCGCGATGAGGGCACGCTGCCGCATCCCGCCGGAAAGCTGATGGGGGTACTCACTGAGCCGGCGGTGCGGGTCCGGGATGCCGACCTTGCCCAGCATCTGTTCCGCCGACGCTTGCGCGTCACCCTTCTTGAGCCCTTTGTGCCGCTGCAGCACCTCCGCCACCTGAACACCGAGGGAGACCACGGGGTTCAGCGAGCTGAGTGGATCTTGGAAGATCATCGCCAGGTCGGCGCCCCGCTTGTCGCGCATCGTGGCGCCGGAGAGCGTGAGCAGATCGGTGCCTTCGAACTTCACCTGCCCGGTGACCGTGTTGCCGCGCTCCGGGAGCAACTGCATGATCGCCAGCGAGGTCACCGACTTGCCGCACCCCGACTCACCGACCAAGCCCACGGTCTGACCCGGGGCCACGGAGAAGCTGATGCCGTCGACGGCGGTAAAGGCCTTGTCGCCCTTCCCGAAGGTCACCCGTAGATCCTCGACCTCGAGGAGGGGCTCGGCCTGGGTGCTGCGTGGACCGCCTCGTCCAGAGGTCATGACGGTTGCTTCGCTCATCTGCCTCGCCTCCTCAGCGTCGTGACTTGGGATCGAGGGCCTCGCGCATGGACTCGCCCATCAGCGTGAAGCCGAGGGCCACGATGATGATGCAGATCGCGGGATAGAAGGCCAGATGCGGGAAGGTGTTGAAGAACTTCTGAGAGTTGCCGAGCATGGCCCCCCACTCGGGGATGCTGTCATCGGGGTTACCCAACCCCAGGAACGACAGCGCGGCCGCGTCGATGATCGCCGTAGCCAGGACCAAGGTCGACTGCACGATGACCGGGCTCAGCGAGTTGGGCAGCATGTGCCGGAAGATGATGGGCGCAGGTTTGACCCCGAGCGCGCGTGCCGCCAAGACGTGGTCGCTGGTCCGCTGGGCCAGCATCGACCCGCGCAGGAGGCGAGCGAAGATCGGGATCTGGATGATCGCAATGGCGATGATCACCGTCCACTGTGACGGGTTGGCAAACAGTGCAGCGATGGAGAAGGCCATCAGCAGTGACGGGATGGACAGCATGACGTCGACAACGCGCATCACGCCCGCGTCCACCCATCCGCCGAGACCCCCCGCGAGCGTGCCCAGGATCAGCCCGCCCACCAGCCCGCCGAGAGTGGCCAGCACGCCCACGATCAGGGTCTGCCGAGAGCCGACGATGAGCCGTGACAGGAGATCACGACCCCGGCTGTCGGCGCCGAGAGGGAACCCTTCCTGAGGGGGAGGAACGGGGTTGCCCTGCTGGGTGATCTCTCCGATGAGCAGTCTCGCGGTGGGGTCCTTGGGGGCGATCCACGGCGCGATGATGGCCAGGATCACGAAGAGGGCGATGATGACGGCACCCACCAGGAACACCGGGTTGACCCGAAGGCGCAACCAGGCGCTCTTCCACAGGCTCACGCCATCTTCGCCGGAGACCGATCCCGACTCGGCGAGATCGTCGATCTTCTGCTTCTTACGCTGACCGTAGGACGACTTGTCGGTGTCAGTCATGGGGCCTCACCTCGTCCTGACGCGGGGATCGATGACCGCGTAGGCAATATCGACGATCAGGTTGACGATGATGTAGATCAGTGCCGCCATCATGATGAGCACTTGGAGCACGGCGTAGTCCTTCAAGGTGAACCCGATGGCCAGCGCCTGCCCGATGCCTTGGAAAGCGAAGACCGTCTCGGTCAGGACGGCGCCCGCCAGCAGCGCACCGATCTGCAGCCCGATGATGGTCACGACCGGGATCAGCGCGTTGCGCATGATGTGCCGGGTCCGGATCACCGAGTCCCCCAGACCCTTGGCTCGCGCCGTGCGGACGTAGTCCTCGTCCATGACCTCGAGGACGGAGGCTCGAGTGATTCGGAAGATCACGGCGAACGGGATGGAGGCCAACGCGATGGCCGGCAGGATCAGATGTTTGAACGCATCCCAGGCGGCGTCCCACTCTCGCGTCATGACTCCGTCCAGGACGAAGAAGCCGGTGATGCGTGTGGCGTCCATACCCACGGACTGCCGCCCCGTTGGGGGGAGAAGACCCCAGCGGATAGCGAAGAAGTACTTGAGCACGAAGGCCAGGAAGAACACGGGGACGGCCACGCCGACCAGTGATCCGATGATCGTGCTGGTGTCGAACACGCTGCCTCTGCGCTTGGCCGCCATATAACCCAGGGGGATGGCCAGGCCAACCGCAATGACCATCGCGATCACACTGAGCTCGATCGTGGCGGGCAGCCGTGTGAGGAACACGTCAAGGGCGGGGGTGCCCGGTCTTACGCCGTTGGAGACGCCGAAGTCGCCCTGGAGCGCGCGCTTGAGGAACGCCCAGTACTGCACCCAGATCGGTTGGTCTATCCCCAGCTGTTTCTCCAGTGCAGCTCGTGACTCAGGGGTGCCTCGTTCTCCGAGCAGAGCGCTGACCGGTCCGCCGGGCAAGGACCGCAACCAGGCGAAGAGCAAGAGGCTGAGAGCAAACAGCGAGAGCGCGGTCTGCAGAAGCCGACGAACGATAAACCTCAGCACCGCGACTCCTCGTCGTCAGGGGTGACCGTTGGCGGCCAGACGACGGGAGCGATCACGATTCGCATCGCCCCCGTCATCTGGATCGTGCTACTCCTCGATCGTGACGGTGGAGAAGTCCTCGTTGGTCAACGGGCTCGGGACCAGTCCCTTGACGTTCGGGCCGACCACGATCGCGGGCGGGGAGTGGGAGATCGGGAAGCCCGGCAACCAGTCCATGATGTCGGCATTGAGCTCTTGGTAGAGCTCCGTCCGCGTCGCGGCGTCGGTCTCCTCGTCGGCGGCACGCAGGCCGTCCTGAAGGTCCTGCGCCCAGGGGTACTCGCCGGTGCCGAACTCGTTGTCGTCGCCAGCGAAGAACGACCCGAGGAAGTTGTCAGCACCGTTGTAGTCACCGGTCCAGCCCAGGAAGTACGCCGGAGCGCTGCTCTGCTGGACACCGTCGAGGTACCCACCAGCCCACGGCTTGGCGACGGGGTTGATCGTGACACCGATGGCTTCCCAGTCGGCCTTGACCGCGTTGTAGATGCTTTGCGGGTCCGGAAGGTAGGGACGTGAGACCTCGGTGGGGTACCACAGGTCGATCGTGAGGTCCGAGGCTCCCGCGTCGGCCAACAGCTGCTCCGCTCCCTCCGGGTCGTACTCGACGGGTTGCAGGCTCTCGTTGTAGCCGTCGATGGTGGGCGGCACGAACTGCGTGGCCACGGTGGCGCCCTCTGGCAGCTGCGTCCGGACCAGCTCGTCGCGGTTGATCGCCATGTACAGAGCCATCCGCACGTCGTCATCCAGCAGCTGCTCGTCGGCCACCGGGTTGATCCCGAGGTAGAGGATGTTGAACGGATCCCGGATCAACACCTGGTTGCCGGCATCTTCGAGGTCGCTCCAGTCCACGGGGTTCGGCAGGTCGTAACCGTTGATGGTGCCTGCGTCGAGCTCCTGTCGCCGGGACGTCTCGTCGGCGATGACCCGGAAGATCAGGTCTTTGACTCCCGCGGTCTCACCCCAGAAGTCGTCGTAGCGGTTCAGGGTGATGGTGCCGTTCGCGTCGTCGAAGGAGTCGAAGGTGAATGGGCCGGTGCCGGTCGGGTGGCTGGTGGCGTACTCCGGGAAGACGAAGCCCTCGCCCTGGGTCTGCACCCCGTTGGCGTCGTACTCCTCCATCGCAGTGGGGCTCTGGATGGCGTAGGAGGACTGGCTCAGCACGATCGGGAACTTGCCGGTGGACCGCGTCACCGTGACCTCGGCCGTCATGTCGCCGGTTGCTTCGCAAGACTCGTAGAGGCTCTCCTCGTCCGTGCCTTTGAACCCGCCGAAGTCGCTGGCCCAGTAGGCCGTCACAGCGTCGTTCTGACCGGTCTCGTTCTGGTCGAACCAGCGCTCGAAGTTGGCGCAGACCGCGTCGGCGTTGAACTCCGTGCCGTCGTGGAAGGTCACCCCCTCTTGGAGCTCGAAGGTCCAGGTCAGCCCGTCCTCGCTGCCCTCCCAGGAGGTGGCCAGCTCCGGAATGGTCTCGGACCCGCCCTCCTCGATGCCGATCAGGTTCTGGAAGATCTGGCGGGTGACCCGGAAGGTCTCACCGTCACTGGCGTAGAAGGGGTCGAACGTGGTCGGGGCGCCGGCAGCGCCGAAGATGAACTGGGCGTCACTGTTGCCTTCGGAGCCTCCGTCCCCCTCCGAGCCGCCACTTTCCTCGCGCTCGGACTCGGCGCAGGAAGAC
>JBASAN010000321.1:0-1789 GCA_049650625.1 Ornithinimicrobium sp. | reverse complement strand
CCGGGTGGGCAGCCCAATAGAGAGCGATCCCGCCGAGCACCTGGACCGAGTCTGGCCAGACGCCGGCCCTGCCGGAAGTCTCTAGTAGCCCACTATGACGCGCCCAGTCGGCGCCATCGTGGGCACTGTCGAACGGAAGGACGACTACAACGCCTAGCGGTTCTCTCTTGCTGGTTCTACCGGAGTATCCGCTGCGTTGAAACTAGTTCTTTCGCTTCGACAACGGACTGCGGCCGCGTGCCCCGCGGGAACTAACTGGAAACGCCTATGCAGGTTAGGAGTCGAGGGCCGGACGAACGCGGCATATCGCCCAATGGTCTGGCCCAGCGTGCGGGGTCCGACAGAGCGAGGTTGTGCGACGGGCAACTCTAGAAACCCGCGAGCCGTCCTCCCTCGCCAGTTCCCGGCCCCTCACGCTGCCAGCTTGTGCGCTGACTAGCAGCGCACGCCCGTCGGCCACGTCGAGTGTGCGGTAGCGAATGGCAGCGACCGACGCACATGGTGTTGTCGGTGTCAGCCGATAGCGTCTCGCCCTGGCAGCAAGAGCCGTGCTTCACGCGACGCGACACAGACCCCTCGGGGCTGGCCGCCATACAGCCCCGAACACAGTTTCAGTGATGTAGGAGATCAGCACGGTGACAGACGGTACGAACTCAGGCAGCCAAGGCAGCCAGCCCTCTTCCCTGTCCGAGGTTGGCCTGACGTCTCTGGCGCCTCACTTTATTGAGGAGCAACACCGCACCTACGTCAACCGCCTCAGGGACGCCGTTCAGGGGCCGAAGAACTACAACATCGCCCTGACTGGGCGCTACGGCGCCGGCAAGTCGAGTGTCCTTGAGAAGTTCGTCGAGGAGGAGCAGGCTGCGACCCAGCCGCCGACAGGCGTGGCCGCAAATGCCCGCGCCAAGCTCCCTATAGAGGTCCGTCGGTGGCTCGGCTGGCAGCGTGACCGCGTCGTGCGCTTGTCGATCTCGACTCTGGATCACAACGTGGAGGCCGATGCGAGCGGCGGCGGGCAGGAGCCCGCGACGACTGTGAGTCTTACCTCCGGTGGAGCAGGCGTTGTGATTGGGGCCCCAGAGGGGCCTGAGCACACGCTCACAAATCGAATCCAGAAGGAGCTGGTCAAGCAGCTTGTCTACAGCGCTCGACCCAAGACGCTGCGTCACTCTCGGTTCAATCGCATCATCCCGCTGTCGTGGGCCCGCGCGCTGCTCGAAGGCGCAGGGGCGGTCGCGGGGTTGTGGGTGCTCCTGTTCTTCATCGACAAGCTGCCGAACGTCGCTGGGACCGGCGGCAGTCACGCCTGGTGGTGGCGCATCGGCGCATGGTTCATCCTGGGCGCGCTGTTCGCGGTCGGGTACGCGATCGCGCGCAAGTGGGCCTACAACCGGTTCGTGGTCTCGGACTTCTCCGCCGGCGGCGCCACCGTCAGGCTTTCAGAGCGGACAGCGACGTACTTCGACGAGTACATGGACGAGATCGTCCACTTTTTCGACACCGAGTCACCCGACATCGTCGTGTTCGAGGACCTTGACCGGTTCAACGACCCGAACATCTTCGAGGCACTACGCGAGGTCAACACGACCCTGAACCGCACCACTCATCGGGTCGCCAAGGGCATCCCACTGCGGTTCGTGTACGCGGTGCGCGACAGCCTGTTCGAGCAGCTCGGCGCCGACACCGTCCAGGAACGCCGGGAAGCCGGTGACGCTGCGGCCGCCGAGGTCGTGCGCGCGAACCGGACCAAGTTCTTCGAGGTCGTGGTCCCGATCGTGCCGTTCATCTC
>JBASAN010000320.1:0-6185 GCA_049650625.1 Ornithinimicrobium sp. | reverse complement strand
GGTCTACGCCCTCACGGTGATCGAGCGAGCCTGCGCGCTCGCGGCCAGCGCCGGGGGCTGGGACTCGCTGTGGATCTCGCCGGCCGAGGTCCGCGACCTCGTCGATCAGGCGTCAGGGGCGCTCCGGTAGCCGTAGTGCCGGAGCATCGGCGCGGTCAGGGCCGTCATCAGCCGGCGGTCGCGGGTCGTCTGCTCGCGGCGCCAACGCTCGTCGACCACCAGGTCGATGCGTCCCTGCTTGAAACGCATCGGGTTCCCGGCGCAGGAGTGGTTCTCCCCCAGGTCCACGGCGGAGCTCGTGACGTGCTCCGGGGACGAGTCGACACCGGCGAGCGCCAGCATGGCCCGGGTCCGCCCCACCGGGTCGATCATGAAGTCCTCGTAACGCACCTCGATCGAGGGCACCTGACGCCCGAGCAGCTCCGAGGCGACGTTGTGCAGGGCCCAGTAGGTCGCGACCAGTGGAGCGGAGTAACGCGGCATCAGGTCGTGCTCGCTGCTCACGGCCTCGGGCCTGCGCACCTCCTTGCTCCAGGAGTGGGCCACGGCCCTGCTGTCACGCACGCAGTGCACAACCCGGAGGTCGACCTCGGACGAACGGGCGAGGCACCAGGCGAGAGAGGCCTGCTTGCTGGAGTCGACCAGGACGGGCGAGGTGCCCCCGGCCACCTGCGCGGCGGCACGGTACAGACGCACGAAGTGGTCGACGTACTCGTCGACATCGGCAGCGAAGGAGCCGGGCCGGCGCGCGACGATCGAGGGGATCCGCGTGGTTCGATCCACTCGTTCCTTGAGGCGAGCCATGCGCTCGGTGTCGACATGTCGCCAGCCACCGAACGCGGCCTCACCGACCGCCGACCAGAAGGGACACTCCAGCAGCAGGCGGCCGCATGCGCACCTCTCGCCTCTCGCCAGCCCCCGGTCCCACAGGTGCATGACCTCACCAAGGGCAGTGACGCCGGGGGTCTCGCCGAGGACACGCTCTATCAGGGTAGTTCCACTGCGCCCCAGACCTGCGAGGAAGAGCACGGTCGGTCGCTCGGATGCGGTCGTGCTCACGGGTCTCCAGACCTCCTCGTCGCGCCGGTCGTCGGCGCGACCAGGCACACAGCGTAACGACCACGACCCTCGCGGACCCACGTGGTCAGGGACCACTCACCCCCCGTGCGGGGTCTGCCACCCCATCGTGCGGCCGAGGTGCTCCTCGAGCTGGGCGTTGTGCGGGGCGTAGAACTGCGCGAGCTCACGCCGGGTCTCCTCGCGCATGCGGGGACCGGGGCGGGAGGCGTTGAACGTGCGGTCGGTGGGCAGGAGGTGACGCCCGATGCCGAGGAAGTCGCAGACCGTGTCGACGGTGCCCTGGACGTCGGCGTACAGGTCCTCGCTGCGCAGCACCAGCAGCTGCTCACTGGGAAACACGCTGCGCCAGTGAAGCAGCTGCGGGAGGTACACCCCGCGAGCGCGGTAGGAGTACCAGTCGTAAGCCTCGCTGTGATAGCTCGGATCCGCCAGCATCGCCTCGAGCTCGCCGCTGGTCCGAGCCTCCTCCGCCTCGAGCGCCTGCTCGAAGTCGAGTGGCTCGACGCCGTTCTGCTTGCGCTCGAGGAAGTGGGACCACGCACGTCTCGTGGGGTCGCGCAGGAGCATCACCGCCTTCACCGCGGGCGAGGTGCGCTGCACCCGGTGCACGATGCGGGGATCCCAGATGTAGAACGGAGACGCCTCACCGCCCACCGGCGCGTACCCGAGCGTGCGCGCGAGACGCCGACGGTGCTGCTCGGCGTGGAAGTGGGAGCGGTACCAGGCCTCGCCACGGCCGTAGTCCTTGAAGAAGTAGTCCGTGCTCTTCTTGCCACGTGACTGCGGGAACAGTCCGAGAACGCCCGGGTGCATCAAGAGGTAGTTGAACAGCGAGGTCGTCCCACCCCGCTTCGTACCGACGATGAGGAAGTCCGGCGCTGGCCGATCCCGCACTGTCGCGAGAGCGTACTTCCGCGTCGCCGTGTTGGCGGCGTCCTTGACCCAGCGCGGTGACGCGCTCTTGAGAGAACTGCCCAGCACCACCGGCGACTGCCTCCTTCTCGCGCGACGGCCTTCCGCCGAGCATGACCGTCATCGTGTCATGCGAGGCCGACGACGACACTCAACTCGCGCGACGCGAGCCGATCACAGCACGTAGCTCCTCGACGTGCAGGAAGCCCCGTGCGAGCACCGCCGCGCCGAGCAGCGCGCCACCGGAGACCACCACACCCACCACGAGCGACCAGGTCCCCTGGCCCATCAGCTGGGCGACCACGACGCAGGGGCCACCGACCACGAGCACGACACCGAGCAGCACCGCTCCGATGCCGTACGGGTCGAGCGAGAGACCGGTGGCGCGGCGGACCTGCAGCACCGCGAGCGAGGTGTCCACGACCATGCTCGCCACCCAGGTGATCGCGGCACCCTCGATCCCCAGGATCGGGATCAGGATCAGGTTGCCGACGACGTTGAGACCCAGCACCACCAGCTTGTTGAAGGCCGCCCACCCGCTGCGGCCGCTCATCAGCAGCAGGGACTGCACGTTGCCGGCCGCCAGGAGCGCCACGGATCCCAGGCAGAGGATCGTCATCGCTGCCGCACCCTCGGAGAAGTCACCGCCGAGCCAGCCGAGCACCGTGGGCGAGAAGACCGCGAGGACGAGGTAGACCGGTGAACCGAAGAGGAGGATCCAGCGCGCCGTGACAGCGTAGAGCTCGCCGACCTCCGCGACGCGGTCCTGGCCCAGCAGCGTGCTGAACCGCGGGGCGACGACGATGCGAAGAGCGGTGGCGACGACCACGCCGGCACCGACGAAACGCGCGGCGATGCCGTAGGTGCCCGCTGCCGCCGCCCCTGCGATCAGTCCGACCAGGATCACGTCCAGCCAGATGATCGACTGCTCCAGGCCGGACGCGACGGCGCGGGGGCCTGTGAAGCGGACGACCCGTGCGGCCAGGGGCCGTGCGGGCCGCCAGGTGCTCGGCTCGAGGGAGCGCAGCTGCCGACCCAGCACCCAGACGGACAGCAGCGTCCCCACGAACCACGGAGCGGCCCATCCCACCGCTGCAGCCGCGGTCCCCCCACCGAGACCGATCGCCGTCGCGACACCGATGACCCGCAACGCAGGTACGCCGACGTTCCCGATCAGGTTGAACGGCAGGACCCCCCCGAAAGCGCGGGTGGCTGCGAGGGCGACGGTCATCGTCGCGGCGGCCGGCACGAAGACGACCACGAACGAGACGGCTCGGTCGACCTCCGTGCTGAGCAGGGGTCCCTCCGAGGTGGCCACGAGCAGGAACCACACTCCGACCACCAGCAGGGGTGCCACGAGAGCAGGGACGAGGAGCGCGACGACACCACCGCGCACCTGTGACCTCTCGTCGTGGAGCAGACGAGGCAGCATCCACACAGCCGTCGTGTCGAGCCCCAGCCGGGAGACGGCCAGCACGATCGTGAAGAACGCGATCGCCTGCAGGACCACACCCGATCCACCGGTCCCCAGCAACCGCGCGAGAACGACGCTCAGCAGGAATCCGAGCGCCGCGCTCGAGATCGACCCGACGAGCGTCACAGCGCCGCCGCGCGCCGCGTTGCCCAGCTCGCTGTGCGGCTTCATCATTCCCCCATGTCCCGACTTCGGTGCAGCCGCTCGTGCCATAGTATCGGCGACCTGCTTCAGGCGAGTGGAGGCGCACATGTTCCGACGCAGGACCCCTGGCACCGGCACCGCAGGGGTGGCCGCGACGGTCGTGCTGCTGGCCGTGACGGTCACCGCCTGCACCGGCGGTGAACCGGAACCGGTCGACGTCCCGTCGGGGGAGGTGTCGCCGCCCGCGGACCAGTCGTCCGGGTCCCCGGGCGGCACGGGCAGCGACGAGGTCGACCTCGACCAGAGCGGCAGCGTCCCCGAGGACCCTCTCACCGTGCCGGAGGACGTCGCGGCACAGTCGCGTGCCGCCACCACGCGGTACCTGCAGGCCGTCTCAGCGGCGCTCGGCGATCCGGCGGGGACTGCGGCCCTTCCGCGAGATGCGATCGGCGGCGCCGCCCGGCGCGGTATCGAGGCTCAGCTGCAGGACTACGCGAGCCGGGGCTGGAGCGTCGTGGGGACGCCCGTGCTCGTGGGCCAGGAGGTGTACGTGCGTCAGCGTGCATCAGGCACGCTGGTCGTCGGAGCCTGCGTGGACAGCTCGGACGTGCGCGTCGTCGACGGCAACGGTGACACGGTCCCAGGTGCAGGATCGAGCTCGCCCACGGCGCGGAACCTGTTCCTCATCGAGGACGGTCCCCAGGGTCCGCGGGTGGTGCAGCAGTCCTTCCGCGACGACCCGAGCTGCTGACCCCCACCCGAGGGTCGCTCAGATGCCGCGACCGTGCCGGTGCAGCCTCTCCATGACCCTGTCCGGCCCGACCAGTCCGGACACCACCGCGAGGGCGAGCGCGGCGCGGGGCTCGCTCGGACGCCGGCGAACGCACCGGCCTATCCAGCGAAGTGCTGTCCGCCGATCCTTCATCGCGGCGTGGGCGAAAGCGATCTGGCCGCACAGGCGAGCCGCACCCCGAGGCGAGGACTCGAACTCCGGATAGCGTTCGAGGATCCAGGTCAACCCGGCCGCCATGGTCTCCCAGCGGCGGAAGAAGAAGGACTGCTTTCCCCACCGAACCACCGTCAGGGGCTCTTTCACGTTCAGGACAGGGTGGGCGTGGGCTGCACGCAGCAGGAACTCGTAGTCCTCCCCGAAGCCGCCCGGTACCTCCTGGTCGACCAGGCCGACGTCAGCGAGCAGCCGCTCCCGACGCATCAGGAAGGTCGATGGATGCAGCTCGGTGTGCCGGTCCCGCAACAGTTCCTCGAACGGCACCTCGTCGAGAGCGAGCACACGGTCGAAGGTGTCGCCGTCGTACTCGACACGGATCCCCGAGGTGCACAGCGCGGCCGCGGGCTCGTCCTGCAACCGCTCCACCTGGAGACGCACCTTCGCCGGAAGCCAGTAGTCGTCGTCGTCGCAGAAGGCCACGAAGGTCCCCCGTGACGCCTCGATCCCCGTGTTGCGGGCACCAGCGAGCCCCGCAGCACGGGCGTTGCTCATCACCCGGGTGAGGCGTGCACCATCGTCGCGTTCCAGCGTCGCGTCCGGTTCCGACTGGTCGAAGATCACCACGACCTCGATCACCCCGTCGAAGTCCTGGGCGTAGACGGAGGCGATGGCCTCACGCACCATCTCCGGCCGGTCGCGCGTCGCGATGATCACCGAGGCGTCGATCGTCCTCACGCGTGTGCCGTCGCGGGATCGGACGGTCGCTGACACGCTGTCGAAGCCATGTCCGCGAGCCTATCCGGGAGAGGCGGTGCGCGGCGCACAACGGTCGACCGAGCAGCAGCGTCGGCCTCGCCGGGTCATCGGGTCCGTTGCGACCCGAGCTGTCGCCGCGCGTGGGAGAACACAGCCCGGAGCCCGCCCGTTCGACGCCGCCGCGCTGCACCGACCTGCCACAGCTCGTCGAGCTCGTCCGCAAGGAGGCGCCGGGCTTCCTGCGAGCGCGGAGCGGTGGTCGTGCCGTCGACGTGGTCCGAGCTCTCGGCGAGGGACAACCGCTGCGCCAGGACCTCGTCGAAACCCTCGCGGTCCTCGGTCACCTCCACGAGGCCGGCCGGACCCACGACGGAGGCGAACCGGCGCTGGTGACCGTCGACGTGCTCGCCGAGAGCGGGGTCCCGGGGGACGCAGATCGGTCGGTGGCCGGCGCCGCGAGCGTCGGTGATGGTGCCCGGGCCGCCGTGGCACACCACCACGTCGGCCATCGCGAGCATCTCGACCAGCAGGTCGTGCGTGAGGTAGTCGGCTCCCTCGGCGACCGACGGGGGCCTGCTCGCCCCGTGCTGGACCACGAACCGCACGTCCGGGTGCTGGGTCGCCGCCGCGTCCATCCACGAGATCAGACGATCGAACGGATGGTGGTCGGTGCCGAGGACGGCCAGGACGAGAAGGCTCACAGCAGCGGCCCCACCAGGGTCGCGTGCGGGTAGCTCTCCAGCTGGCTGGGCCACTGGACGATCTGGCGCGTCGTGAACGGCCCGCAGAGCCGGCCGGTCATCGTCGCGGAGTCGACGCGGTCGTAGACCTCGATGAACACCGTCGGGATGCGCAGCAACCAGGCGACGA
>JBASAN010000319.1:0-2716 GCA_049650625.1 Ornithinimicrobium sp. | reverse complement strand
GCGACGACGTCGATGAGGACGTCGCGATCCCCGATCTCGGGGTCCGGCACCTCATCGGGCACGAGGGCGTCGGCGTCACCGGGCGTGGGGATCGTGATGGCTCGCATGGCCTCGACCCTAGGAGACTCCGGCGGTGATGTCAGCCGCGGGGGCTAGCCGATCAGGATTCCGGCGATCGCCGCGCTCATCAGGTTGGCCAGCGTGGCTGCGGCAATGGCGCGCAGGCCAAGCTCGGCGATGTCCCGACGCCGGCCGGGGGCGATCCCCCCGAGTCCGCCCAGCAGGATGCCCAGGGAGCCGAGGTTCGCGAAGCCGGTCAGGGCGAACGTGATGATGGCCGCCGTCTTGGGGCTGAAGTCCTCGATCTGGGGTGCGAAGTCGGCGAAGGCCACGAACTCGTTGACGACGACCTTCTGCCCCACGAAGCTTCCCGCCTGCAGCGCCTCGCTCCAGTCCACCCCGATGACGAACATCAACGGTGCGAAGAGGTAGCCCAGGATGACCTCGAAGGTGAGCGAGTCGTTGCCGAACCAGCCGCCGACCGTGGAGATGAAGAGGTTGATGAGGGCGATCAGAGAGATGAAGGCCAGCAGCATGGCGCCGATGTTGAGGGCCAGCTTGAGCCCGTCCGCCGCGCCGGACGCGGCAGCGTCGATGACGTTTCGGTACTCCATCTCGTCGTCCTCGTCGTCCGACTTCGCGGTGGTGTCCCCCGACGCACGGCCCTTCACGCTGGTCGAGGTCGCGCGGGTCGTCTCTTCGGCGCCGGTCGCCATAGCCGAGACCTTCTCCGGCTCCGTCTCGTCCTCCGACCGAGCCTCCGGGAGGATGATCTTGGCCATCAGCAACGCCCCGGGAGCCGCCATGAAGCTGGCGGCGATCAGGTACTCCAGCGGCGCACCGAGCAGCGAGTAGCCCACCAGCACCGACCCGGCGACGGTGGACAGGCCACCCACCATGACCGCGAACAGGCCCGAGCGCGATAGGCCTTTGATGTAGGGACGGATCACCAACGGCGCCTCGGTCTGACCGACGAAGATGTTGGCCGCGGCGTTGACCGACTCCGCTCGCCCGGTGCCGAGCAGCTTCTGCAGGCCGCCGCCCAGCACCTCCACGACCTTCTGCAGGATGCCCCAGTGGTAGAGGACTGCGGTCAGGGACGCGAAGAAGATGATCACCGGCAGCACCTGAAAGGCGAAGACCAGACCGTCCTCCGGCAACGCCGGACCGAAGACGAACTCGATGCCCGCACTGGAGGAGTCGATGACGGCCTGCACCCCGGCGGACGTCTTCTCCAACGCCCACTGGCCGGTGGACCAGTAGAGCACCAGCACGCCGAAGCCGAGCTGCAGCGCGAAGGCAGCCGCCACCGTGCGCAAACGGATGGCTTTGCGGTTCGTCGACAGCACGACGGCCAACAGCAGCAGGGTGGCCATGCCACCGATACCCCACAACACGTCCACGTCTGGTCCCTTCGCCGAAGTCGGGATCACGCTAGCGGCTCAGCGGCGATGTGGCATCCGCCCACTCGAGCGCCCCTAGAACTGCTTGCGCGCCTCCAGGGCGAGCTCGGCGGGGGTGAGGTCATCGAGGATTCGGTCCCCTTTGTTGAGGAGCTGGTTGCGGGTGAACATCGCTCGTCCCGGGATGACCTGGAGCTCCACGCCGGCCTGGGGGATGCCTTGGGAAGTGGCGCTCGCAGTGGAGGGCACTTCGCAGGGGAAGGTCGCAGACATCGTGCTCGTCGCGGTCGTCGGCCACCATGTACTGACGTCTAGACGTCAGCAATGGTCCACGACATCCAGCCGTGGGCCTGAGAGGTGACACCATGTGCGCATGCAGCGCACCGTGACCGCCAACATCACCGCCACCATCAAGTCCCCCGCCGAGCTGGCCCTCAGCGTCGTCGTGGCCAAGAGCGCCGACCCGGTCGAGGAGCACCTCAGCATCCGGGTCAACGACGAGGAGCTGAAGGCCACCGAGGTGGCCGGCTCCGGGGGCGCGCGGTGGCACCTGCTGACCGACGTGCCGCCGGGAGACTTCGTCCTGGACTACCGCGCCACTGTGGCCAGCGGTGGGGCGGCGCAAGAGCTCAGCCCGGGGGAGCGGATCAGCTACCTACGGCCCAGCCGGTATGCCGACGTGGATCGCCTCGAGTCGACCGCGCGGGCCCTGTTTCCCAGCCCCGACGGACAGGGACATCGCGCCGACGAAGCCGGGCTGCTGCGGGCCATTGGGGACTACGTCGCTGACAACACGGCATACATCATCGGGTCCTCGCGGGTCACCGACGGAGCCAGTGACACATATGTCGCTCGGGCCGGGGTGTGCCGTGACTTCACGCACCTGACTATTGCCCTGCTCCGCGCCCACGGGATCCCCGCTCGGATGGTGAGTGCCTACGCACCGGGCCTGCAGCCGATGGACTTCCACGCGGTCGTCGAGGCCTACGTCGAGGGCGCCTGGCATGTGGTCGACCCGACCCGTCTGGCTCCGCGCTCGTCGCTGGTGCGGATCGCGACCGGGACGGACGCCGCCGAGACGGCGTTCCTGACCACGCACTCGGGGGGCCTGAGTTTCGGCACGCTGGCGGTGACCGCCACCACGGTGGACGACCTGCCGGACGATGACCACCAGGACCTCGTCCGCATCGCCTAACCCTCGACCAACCCCGCCACCCCCAGCCAGAAAGCCCGACTTCGAGCGCCTTACTAGG
>JBASAN010000318.1:0-1705 GCA_049650625.1 Ornithinimicrobium sp. | reverse complement strand
TTGCAACTCGAGTTGTCCAACGACATGTACTCAGAGCACGGGTTGGAGGCGGTGATGCGCCCCGTCTCCGGAGTGGTGTGCCAGTCGTTGATGGTGTCGTCGTACTGGATACCGGGGTCGGCGCACTCCCAAGCAGCCTGAGCCATCTTGTTGAAGAGTTCACGAGCGTCGACGGTGTCGATGACCGAGCCGTCCTTGCGCGACCGCAGACCGAACTCGGTGCCCTCGTCCACGGCGCGCATGAACTCGTCGCTGACTCGCACGGAGTTGTTGGCGTTCTGGTACTGCACCGACACGATGTCCGAGCCGCCGAGGTCCATGTCGAACCCGGCGTCGCGCAGGGCCCTGATCTTGTCCTCTTCGCGGGCCTTGGTCATCACGAACTCTTCGATGTCCGGGTGGTCAACATCGAGCACGACCATCTTGGCGGCACGACGCGTGGCACCACCGGACTTGATGGTGCCGGCGGAGGCGTCTGCGCCTCGCATGAACGAGACTGGGCCGCTGGCGGTGCCGCCCGAGGAGAGCAGCTCCTTCGAGGACCGGATGCGCGACAGGTTCAGTCCTGCACCCGATCCGCCCTTGAAGATGAACCCCTCTTCCTTGTACCAGTTCAGGATCGAGTCCATGGAGTCATCCACCGACAAGATGAAGCAGGCGCTGACCTGCTGGGGGCTGGGCGTACCGACGTTGAACCACACCGGCGAGTTGAAGCTGAACACCTGGTGCACCAAGGCGTGGGTCAACTCGTGCTCGAAGATCTCAGCATCCTCGTCGGAGCGGAAGTAGCCGTGCTCCTTGCCCGCCTTGGCGTAGGTCAACACAACCCGGTCGATGAGCTGCTTCAGGCTGTGCTCTCGAGAGTCGGATCCCACCGCCCCTCGGAAGTATTTGGTGGTGACGATCGTCGAGGCATTCACGGACCAGAAGTCGGGGTACTCGACGCCGTGCTGCTCGAAGATGACGGCGCCCGTCTTCCAGTTCGTCTGGACCACGTCACGCTTCTCCCACGTCACCTGCTCGTACGGGTGAACCCCCGGCGTGGTGTAGATGCGCTCGATCGTCAGGCCCGCGTCGGCCCGACGCGAACGGGACTTGGCCCCGGTCGTCTCCGTCATATCCGTGCTCCTTGTGCTCTTCGGTGATGGGTGATCTGGTGCAGTTGTGACGTGCTGTTGATGGTGTCAGTGACCACGGACATACCCGGCGTCGCTCTCGGCGCGCAGGAGGGTGATAGCCGACTCGAAGTCGTTGAGTGAATCGAACGCCTGGTAGACGGAGGCGAACCGGAGGTACGCCACCTCATCGAGATGTCTCAGCGGAGTGAGGATCGCCAGCCCGACCTCGTGGGCATCGACCTCCGCCTGCCCCAGCGACCTGATGGTCTCTTCCACGGTCTGCGCCAAGCGCTGAAGCTCGTCTTCGGTGACCGGTCGGCCCTGGCATGCCTTGCGCACACCGACCAGGACCTTGTCGCGGCTGAACGGCTCCGTGGCGCCGGAGCGCTTGATGACAGCCAAGGTTGCGGTCTCCAGAGTCCCGAATCGTCGCCCACATTCAGGGCACTGACGACGACGCCGAATGACGGTGCCGTCCTCCTGGACTCGGCTGTCGACCACTCGGGAGTCGGTGTGCCTGCAAAATGGACAGTGCATAACTCCTCCTCCGTTTGGGGACAGTCTGTGGATGGCGTGTGCGCAGAGCC
>JBASAN010000317.1:0-13207 GCA_049650625.1 Ornithinimicrobium sp. | reverse complement strand
CGCGGAGGTCAGCTGCTCCCGGTAGGCATTGTTGACCTCGTAGCGATGACGGTGTCGTTCGCTGACCTCTGTGCTCCCGTACGTCTGAGCGAGCACCGACCCTTCGATGAGCCGTGCCGGGTAGGTGCCCAACCGCATGGTGCCGCCGAGGTCACCTGCGCCTTCGACGAACGCCTTCTGCTCGGCCATGGTCGCGATCACCGGGGCGGGGGTCTGCGGGTCGAACTCCGTCGAACTGGCACCCTGGATGTGGGCAACGTGCCGGGCGTACTCGATGACCATGGCCTGCAACCCCAGGCAGATACCAAGCGTGGGGACGCCGCGTTCTCGAGCCCACCGCAGCGCTCCGATCTTGCCCTCGATCCCGCGGACACCGAACCCACCCGGGACGAGGATCGCGTCGACTCCGGTCAACGAACGGACGGCCCCCGCCTCGGTCTGGCACTCGTCCGAAGCAACCCAGCGGATCGACACCTTCGCGTTGTGCCCGAATCCACCAGCACGCAGTGCCTCGGTGACCGACAGGTAGGCGTCGGGCAGATCGACGTACTTGCCGACCAGGGCGATCTCGACGTTGTGCTCGGGACGGTGGACCCGCTGCAACAGCGCATCCCAGTCGGTCCAGTCCACGTCACGGAACGGCAGCCCGAGGTGACGCACCACGTAGGCGTCCAGACCCTCGGTGTGCAGCACCTTCGGGATGTCGTAGATGCTCGGTGCGTCGATGGCGTTGGCGACGGCATCCAGGTCGACGTCGCACATCAACGAGATCTTGCGCTTGATCGAGGTAGGGATATCCCGGTCGGCACGGCAGACGATCGCGTCTGGGCTGATGCCGACCTGACGCAGCATCGCTACCGAGTGCTGCGTCGGCTTCGTCTTCAGCTCGCCGCTGGGCGCGAGGTAAGGGACCAGCGAGACGTGGAGGAAGAAGCAGTTGGTGCGCCCGACGTCCTGACGGACCTGACGCGCGGCTTCCAGAAACGGCAGCGACTCGATGTCGCCGACCGTGCCACCGATCTCGGTGATGATGATGTCCGGGGGGTCCTGTTGCTCGGCGTCGGCTCGCATCCGAGACTTGATCTCGTTGGTGATATGCGGGATGACCTGGACGGTGTCCCCCAGGTACTCCCCGCGACGTTCCTTGGCGATCACGTCGTTGTACACCTGGCCGGTGGTGACGTTCGCCCGGCCGCGCAGGCTCACGTCCAGGAACCGTTCGTAGTGCCCGATGTCGAGGTCACATTCGGCGCCGTCTTCCGTCACGAAGACCTCGCCGTGTTGGAACGGGTTCATCGTGCCGGGATCGACGTTGATATAGGGGTCCAGCTTCTGCATCGTCACCCGGATACCCCGCGACCTCAGCAAGAAGCCGAGGCTGGAAGCCGTCAGACCCTTGCCGAGAGAGGACGCAACGCCCCCGGTGACAAAGATATGTTTCGTTGTTTCCACCACGGGCCGTCAGTCTACGTGAGGTCTGCGGTGGTACGACGCAGCGCGCCGGTAGCTCTCCAGCGCCGCCGCGGTGGCGTCCTGGCTGGTGGGCAGGTGCACGCCGACCCGGCGAGCCCTGGCCCGCAGGTCTGCCAGCGCCTGCGGGTCATCGAGAAGCGCAGACACCGCAGTGCTGAGGCGAGACACCACAGCGTCATCCGCCCCAGCGGTCGGCTCCCCCTCGACCCACTCGGCGCCGTCGCCGATCATCGCCCTGCTACCGCCGACGTCGGTGGCTACGATGGCGGTCCCCAGGGCCAGAGCCTCTTGCAACCAGACCGGTTGACCTTCCCAGATCGCGCTGGACAGGACGACATCGGCGGCGGCCAACAGGTCGGGGACGTCCGCGCGTTGCCCGAGCAGCGTCACCGGAGCTTGCGCGACGTCGATGTGCTGCTGCAGGCCCTGGCGCTCAGGCCCCTCGCCCACGATGACGCCCCTTACGGGGTGGCCGGTGGCCGCGAGCGCGCTGACGACGTCGACCACGCGGTGCATGGCCTTCTGGGGGGCCAATCGGCCCACGCTCAGGACCACGCTCTCCCCGGCCCCGGCCCCCAGCATCCGGCGGCCTGCCTCGCGGTCCGCGGTCGGCACCGCCTTGATGGCGGCCACGACGGCCCGTTGCGCGGGAGGACGACGAGAGCGCGAGCGGGCGGAATGAAGGTCCGGCGACACGACGAGGAGGTCATCGGCACCTCGGACCACGATCTGCTCGAGGGCCGCGTAGATCTGACGCGAGAGGAGGCCAGCGGGGGCAGCGTTGTGCGAGGTGACCACCAGAGCTGGGGACTGTCGGGCCGCTCTCCGGGATCGGGGGTAGGGAACCAAGCTGCTCCGCGCCAGAACGGCCAACGCTCCAGCACGCAGTCCGTGCGCATGGACGACGTCGACCCGCCTCATCTGCGCTCGAAGCGCCGCGACGGCGCGTGCGTCGAAGATCGGCGAGGGGCGCGAGCCCACCTGCAGGTGTCGGGCCGGAGTCTTCTCCTCGACCAGAGCGAAACGTTCGATGACCGCAGAGGGTGCGGCCACACTCACCTGCCACCCCGCACGCCGTAGACCTGCGGCCAGGTCGGCCACATGGGCCCCCACCCCGCCCTGCACCATCCCGGTGACCAGGAGCACCGCGCTCACGAGTTCCCTCCCCCTGGTGAGGCCACCCGCCGACGTCGGCGGACGCCATCGATGATCGTCCTCAGCGTGGGTCGATCCACCATCGCCACCGCCGCACCCACGACCACCAGAAGGAAGACCGACAGCACGAGCGCGGTCAACACGGCTGACCATGGGCCCTGCTCCAGTCCCGGCAGGACCCCAGCGACAGCCAGCGCCTCGCGTACCCCCACGACCACGGCCCCCGCAAACGCCGTTGCCGCCGCCGCGCGCCCCGCGCCGCCGAAGGCCGCAGTGTGCCACGTGCTGCGCACCGCACGGCTGAGGGCCAGCGCTGTAACGCTCATGCCTAGTGAGCTGCTCAGGCCCAGGACCACCAGCAGATGCTGTGGCGTGTTGACGTCGGTCACGGCGAACACGACCACCGGGACTATGCCAGCCACCCCCCAGCCGACACTGAGGCCGATGGCTGCCCGCAGGGGCGAGCCCTCGGCATACAGCGCGCGGGTCAGCACGGCTGCCACGGACAGACCCACCAAACCGGGGGCGTAGGCGCTCAGTGCCTCCGGAAGCGCCTCCAGGGCGGCCACGCCGGGACCTTCACTCCCGGCGTCGAGGCCGAGGAAGACTGCGCCCACCTCCCGCCGGCAGGTCAGGAGCGCAGCGACCCCGAGGATGGCGGTCAGCAGGACCGCTCGCGTGCTGGCCTGCAGGATCGCCGAGCCTTCGCGGGGGTCGCTGAAGCGCGGGAAGGCCACCGTTGCCAGGGGGACCGCCAGGAGAGCGTAGGGCAGCAGATACGCGGTCTGGGTGTAGGCGTAGACGTTGATCGTGCCGGTTTCCACCCGGTTGCTGAGCAGCACGACGACCACCACCACCATCTGCTGGCCCAGGACTGCGACTACCCCCGCGGCGGCGAGAGCACGAGCCATGGCAGCGGTTCCGTCGGGGAACCTCAGTCGCGGTCGTAGACGCACCCCGAGCCGGAGGGTGGGCCACAGGAGCGGCAGGCTGAGAGCCATGACGCCAGCGGTGGTGCCCCCCGCCAGCAGGACGATGCCGGACCGCGGAGCCTGGTCCAACGGCACGGACGGGTCGAAGAACGCTCCGTAGAGCAGGTAGGTGCCGATCACCACCAGGCTGGACAGCAACGGCGCCAGGGCTGCGGCCAGGAACCTGCGGTGCGCCTGCAGTATCCCCGTCAGCACCACACCCACTCCGTACAGGACGATCTGGGGCGCGAAGACGAGCAGCATGAGCGCCGCCACCTGGTGCGTCTGGTCGGCAGAGCACTGCGTCGAGGACCCCAACAGCACCACGGCCAGGGGATCAGCCACCAGCATCACGGCCAGAGCGACGGGGACGAGGATCAGGAGCGCCCAGGTCAGAAGGGCACTGGCGCTCTGGTCGGCCTCCCGCTCCTTGCCTTGATGAAGGTATGACGAGATCAACGGGACCGCAACGGCCGCCAGCGCACCCCCCGCCGCCGCTTCGTAGAGCACGTTGGGCACCTGGTTCGCCGTGGCGTAGACGGTGCCGAGGCAGGTGGTGCCGACCCGGTCGGAGAAGACCACCCACCGGCTGAGACCGACGCCCCGGGAGACCAAGGTGATCGCCGCGACAAGCCCCGCCGTCGCGGCGATGCTACCGGCGGCCAGTCGTGGGCTCGCTGCCGTCACGGCACCCTCACCCAGAGGTCCGTCCCCAGTGGTCGAGCGCCCGCAGCACTGGGTTCGCATCGATGACCGCGCTGAAGCTGACTCGCTCGGAGAGCAACGTCCCTGCAGCCAGCGCGGCAAGAAGCGCGACGCGTCGTCCCCGGGAGCCCTGTGTCGCGGCGTGTCCCAGCAGTGCACCGAGACTGTTGGCGCCGGTGTCGCCCAGCATCGTCCTTCCCGCCAGATCCTCTGGAAGCAGCACCGCAGCTGCGCCGAGGGCGGCCGCGGCGCCGGCACCCTTGGCGACGTCGCACGCACCCGCAGAGAGGAGGGGTGGCAGCAGCAGAGGGACCGCAACCGCCACGGCGACCTTGAGGGCACGGCCGGGACGAAGGTCGAGCAGGTTCATCATGTTGGCGCTCGCCGCGACCACGGAAGCGTCCAGCGCGACCTCGAGCGGTGGTCGACGACCTGCGCAGAGGGCACCGATGACACCGGTGCCGAGCAGTCCCACGATCTTCAAGGCACCTGGGCTGACCTCTCCCCGCAGCAGGGCGCTCAGATGCCCCTTCAGCCCTTTCCGTTCGGCGTCAGGGTGGAGGTCGTCGTAGGCCCCGGTCAGCCCGGCACCGAGCGCGATGACGGCACCAGCCGGATCGAGCCAGGTCAGCGTCGACGTCGTGCCGCAGACGCACCACACGCCCTCCAGGAGAGTGACGGAGCGTCCCGCGTGGTTCTCCCGGAGCCAGCGTCGATGCTCCCCACGACTGTGGTCGGTGAGTCGCTGGGCGAGAGCGGTCGAGACCGCTGATCCCAGCAGCGCCGACAGGACCGGTCCTCGACAGCGGCCCTGCGTCATGAGTCGCTGGACTCGGTGGGGGGACGGTCCGGAGCCGGAGCCTGTGCATCGGCGCCCAGCCCGTAGGCCCCGTATTCCTCCAGCAGCGACCAGGTGGTGGCCCACGTCGCAGCCAGCTGGCCGGCTGAGCTTTCAGCGTTGTCCACCGTCGAGATGATGTCGCCCAGGTCAGCGTCAGCACGGATCGCAACGACCAACGGGTCCTCGGCATCGGTCTGATCGGACTCGAAAGACTCCGTCCCTGTGGAGACCACCAGGGTCGGCATACCTTCCCTCACCATCGCCGCGACCAACGCCAAGCGCTGATCCACCACCGCTCGGGCTTGCGAGTCGTCGTTGAGGTCCCCGGCCTCGATCCCACCGGAGATCAGGACCACCACATCGGTGGCCATGACCTCTGATCCAGGAGACAGCGGGGTCTCGGACCCCATGACGGGCTCGCTGGTCTCGATGGCGTCGAGCTCGACCAGGCTGGACAACGCCGTCTGCCAGGTCCCCGTTGCCTCGGCAGAGGTGGGTCCGGCCAACACGCTGGCCAGGAGGTCGGCCGGCGTCGTGGTCTGCCCCAGCTCCTCGTCGGGAACGGCACTGAGCACCTCATCCGCGGCCTGCTGCCGGTCGCTCGCGCGACGCGGATCTTCCCATGGTCCAAGGACGGAGGTCCTGCTGACCGACGTCGACCCTGCCTGGACCAACATCATGGCCATCGCGTCGGCAACGTCGTCGTCGGCGCCCGGGAGCTCGACGACCCGTACCTGCTGGCCGACGAGGGTGCCTTCCACGGCGTTCGGCGCCAGCTCCGCGACGAGCTCATCCTTCTCCTCAGCCCGCTGCTGCTGTAGATCGACGCGGGCACGCAGGTCGTTGCGCTCCTGGCCCAGCTCGGCCACCTGGGCCTCCAGGGTGTCCGACAGCTCGCCTCGCAGTGGCCCGGCCCCGAGCACGATGCCCACGGCGAGGGCTAGGAACATGGCCACGAGCGAGACCACGTGGTACTTGAAGTCGATCACCCTAGAACCATCCGCCCAGCCACGCGATCACGTCGTCGAGACGCACCTGCAGCACACCGAAACTGGCGCGGCCCCCAGCCGTGGAGGCCAGTGCCGCGATCATCGCGACCAAGCCGGCCAGGACCAGCCAGGTCAGGGACGCCGCCGAGATGCGAGAGCGATACAAGAGGCTGACCCCCTTGGCATCGACCAGCTTGCCCCCGACGCGAAGTCGGGTCAGGAAGGTGCTGGCCATGCCGCGGCGTCCTTTGTCCAGGAACTCGACGAGCGTGGCGTGGGTCCCTACCGCCACGATGAGCCTCGCGCCGAGACCGTCGGCCAGCAGCATGGCGATATCCTCGCTGGTTCCCGTGGCGGGCAGCACGATGGCATCGCTGACTCCCAGCGCGTGGACGCGAGCCAACCCGGGGGCCTCGCCGTTCTGGTAGGCGTGCACGACCACCTCCGCTCCGCTGGTCAGTGTGGCGTCACTGACGGAGTCCATGTCGCCGACGATGAGGTCGGGGCGCATCCCCAGCTCGATGAGCGCGTCGGCGCCCCCGTCCACTCCCACCAGCACCGGGCTCTCCTCGCGGATGAACGGGCGTAGCGCGAGCAGATCTTCTTTGTAGTGGTAGCCCCGCACGACCACGAGAACATAGCGGTCCTGGATCGGCGTCCGCAGCACCGGGAGGTCGATCCCGTCCAGCAGAAGGTGCTGCTCGGACTGCACGTAGTGCATGGTGTTGCGAGCGAAGTCCTCGATCTGCGTGGACAGGTGCGTTTTGGCCTCCTCGAGCGCGGCCGCCACCCCCTCAGCCCCCAGGGGGGTTCCGTGCACAGGCTCCGACCCCTCAGCGGTGATCGTGCCCCCCTCGATCCTGGCCTGAGCACCCTCGTGCAGCAGGACCAAAGCGTGGGCACCGACGGCGTCGATCACCGGGATCTCCGCCTCGAGGAGGATGCTCGGGCCCAGGTTCGGGTATGCGCCGCTGGTCGATGCCGCGGCGTTGACCACCGCTGCCGGTCGGCAGGCGACCAGCGCCGAGGCACTGACCTGGTCGAGATCCTCGTGGTTGATCACCGCGATGTCACCAGGCTGGAGGCGCTTGGTGAGGTTCTTCGTCCGCGCGTCGACACGCAACGTGCCCTGGATCACCGTCTGCCGGGGGGCAGACCGGGGTGGCCGGGAGGCTCGCGACATAGACGCCATCGTGCCACGCCGGGCCCGGAGCCCGGTGCGCCGCAACTCCCACTCCGCTACCCGTGTTCAACGTTCAGTGCTGGAGGCTCATGGTGCACGGGCCTCGGGTCCGCCGACTCCGTGTCCGGGGTGGTGCCAGCGCTCAGCGAGGTGCCTCAGGGCGCTGTATGCCGGCTCAGCAGCTCCCGCGCATGGCTCAACGCAGCGGGCGAGCCTGGGTCGCCTCCGATCATGCGGGCGATCTCAGCGACTCGCTCCTCCCCATCGATGGCCCGGACGGCGGTCGAGGTGACGTGCCCGTCGGAGTTCTTGTCCACCACCAGGTGCCGGTCTGCGAATGCCGCGACCTGGCCGAGGTGGGTGACCACCAACACCTGTGCGGTGCGGGCGAGCTGCGCCAGCCGGGCCCCCAGCTCGACGGCGGCCGCTCCACCCACACCCGCGTCCACCTCGTCGAAGACGTAGGTCGGCACTTGGCTCTGCGCGCACACGATCTCCAGCGCGAGCATCACGCGGGAGAGCTCACCGCCCGATGCAGCCTTGGTGATCGCGCGAGGTGTCGATCCGGGGTTGGCCGCCATCTGGATCTCGACATCCTCGAGGCCGTGGCGCCGCGGTCGCTGCCACACTCCGTCCACGTGGAGGGCACCCGGGTCATCGCCGCCGTCCGGCGCGTCACGACCACTCACCCGGACCTCGATGACCGCCGACCCCATGGCCAGGCGCTTCAGTTCAGCGCTCACTCCCGCCGAGAGTCGTCCGGCGGCCTCTGAGCGTGCGGTTCTCAGCGCAACCCCTCGGCTGACGACCTCCTGCCCCTGTCGAGTGACCTCGTCGGCCAGGTCGGCGACCTGCTCATCGCTGATGTCCACCCGGTCCAGCCGCTGCGCTGCACGCGCAGACCAGGCCAACACCTCGGCGGTGGAGGTGCCGTAGCTGCGCAGCAGCGCGCTCAGCGCCGCACGGCGTTGCTGGACGTGGGCGAGCCGTTCCGGGTCGCTGTCGATCGAGGCGGCATACGCCCCGAGGTCGCTGGCGACATCTGCGGCCAGGTACACCACCTCGGACAGCCTGGCTCCCAGGTCACGGAGGGCTTCGTCGTGGTCGCTGACCAACGCCAGTGCTGCTCCGGCCTGGCTCAACAGGTCCAGCGCTGGGGTGGCTGCTTCGGGTTGCTCGTCGCCGACCAAGGCCTCGTGAGCGGCCGCGGCGGCCTGTCGCAACGCGTCGGCATGAGCGAGGCGTCCCTCTTCGCTGCGCAGGTCGTCCTCCTCCCCCGGTTGGGGGTCGACCCGGGCGATGTCCTCGAGGGCCGCCCGGAGCATCTGCGCTTCGCGAGCGCGCTCCACCGAACTCGAGCGCACCTCCTCCAGGCGGCGCCGTGTGTCCACCCATTGGTCGTAGCTCTCTTCGTAGCGAGCCAAGGCAACGTCCACGGGGGCGCCCGCAAACTCATCCAGGAGCACACGGTGCTGGTCGGCTTCCCGCAGTCGCCATTGGTCCGACTGTCCGTGCACCGCCACCAGGTGCTCGCCGACCTCCACCAATACCCCCACGGGTGCGGCCCGGCCTCCCACGTGCACCCGGGACCGCCCCTGAGCGCTGACCGTGCGCGCCAGGATTACCCCGTCACCGGCGTCTCCTCCCGCTTCCCGCACCCGCATGGCGGCCGGGTGATCCATCGCGACGTCGATGTCGCCTTCCACGACAGCGCTGGTGGAGCCGTGACGGACCAGCAGCGAGTCTGCTCGTGCCCCGAGGAGGAGTCCCAGCCCGGTGACCACCATGGTCTTGCCGGCCCCGGTCTCACCGGTGATCACGTTGAGCCCGGGGGAGAACTCCACCTCGGCGTCATCGATCACGCCGAGTCCTCGGATGCGTAGGTTTCGCAGCATCCCGTCTACGACCCCGATCGGCGCGCCGGGCCCTGCCATCCCTGAACGTTCAGGGCGAACTTGGCCACCAGGCGATCGGTGAAGGGGGACGTCGACAGCCGGGCGATTCGCACGCCCGTGGTGCTGCGGCGCACCTCGATGCGGGCCCCTGGCTCCAGCTCGAAGGACCTTCTCCCGTCGCACCACATGACGGCCGGTCCGGGCGCTTCGGGCATGATCTCCACCGCCAGCTCCGCGTCCGGGCCCACCACCAACGGGCGGGCGAACAAGGCGTGCGCGGAGATGGGCACGAGCAGCAGCGCCGCCACGTCCGGCCAGACCACGGGACCGCCACCGGAGAACGCGTAGGCCGTGGAGCCGGTAGGAGTCGCCATGATGACCCCGTCACAGCCCCAGGTGGACAAGGGTCGCCCGTCGATCTCGACCGCCAGCTCCACCATCCGCTCGCGCGCCGACTTCTCCACCGAAGCCTCGTTCAGAGCCCAACTCCGGCACACGGTGGTGCCGTCGAGGATGACGTCCACGTCGAGCGTCATGCGCTCCTGCACGGTGTAGTCCTGGTTGACGACGTGGTCGACCATCCACCCCATCTCTTCGCGCTCGGCCTCGGCGAGGAAGCCCACTCGTCCGAGGTTGACTCCAAGCAGCGGCACGCCCGCCGGGCGAGCCAGCTCAGCACCGCGCAGGATCGTCCCGTCACCGCCGAAGACGACCACCAGCTCGGTCCCCTCCAACGCCGGGTCGGTGCCCAGGTCACGGTCGAGCGTGGCGGTGACCGGAGTGTGGTCGGTCACGCTCGGCATCACCTCAACCTCGATGTCGTGCTGGTGCAGACGGTCGGAGAACTCTTCCACCAAGGCAGGCACCTCAGCGCGGCGCGGGTGGGTGACCAGAAGAATCCGGCGGCTCATCGAGGCTCTTTCATGTCACAGAACGGGTCAGGTCGCGGGCGGCGACCCGGTCCATCATGCCCTCACGCTGGCGCTCGACCCAGAGGAGGTACTCGACGTTGCCCCGGGCCCCGGTGATCGGGGACGTCATCGCGCTTCGCAGAGCCAGTCCGGCTGAGTATGCGGCATCGACGACCTCGCCCAGCACTCGCGCTCGGGAATCGGCCGATCGGACGATCCCGCCGCGGCCCAGGGCGTCCTTGCCGACTTCGAACTGCGGCTTGACGAGGATCACCACCGACGTCGTCGGCGTGCACCAGGACGCCAGGTGCTGCAGGACCTGGCGCACCGAGATGAACGAAAGGTCCACGACGACGAGGTCCGGCGGACCGGTGAGGTCGTTGGCCGCCACGTCGAGGACGTGCGTGCCGCTGCGATCCTCCACTCGCTCCTCTTCCGCCAGGGAGCTGGCCAGCTGCCCTGTCCCCACGTCGATAGCCACGACGTGGGCGGCCCCGTGACGCAGCATCACCTGAGTGAAGCCCCCGGTGGAAGCACCGACATCGACGCAGCGCGCCCCCTTGACCTGGTCACGCAGGGACGGCCACTGTTCCATCGCCGCACTCAGTTTCTGCGCGCCCCGGCCCACCCAACTCGGTCCGTCGTCGAGTACGCAGATCCGAGCGTCCCGACCGACGGGCTGCGAGGGTTTGGTCACGATCTCGCCGTCGACCTGGACAGCACCGGCCACGATCAGCTGTCGGGCGGTCGCACGCGCCCGGCTGAGTCCTTCTTCGACGAGCCGACGGTCCAACCTCGTGGCCTGGGGATGCTTCATGGACTCGACCGTGGGACGCATCGGATACGGACCCCCGAGTCTGTCGGCGCGAGCCCACCCCGACAGGGATGGCGCCGCCCTTCACCCACGCGGGGAGGAAAGACGGTTCTGAAGTCCGCGATGGGCTCGGGTCACAGCCTCGACATCCCGCGCGAGCTCTTCGCGATCGGCGGATCCATCGGCGTCGCCCCACCCGCGGACGGCGGACACGAACTCCGACAGGATCCGGTCGACGTCCGGGTCCCCTGTCGTCGGCGGGGAGCCGGGCGAGGATGCCGCGTCGGGTGGCGAGTCGGCGGGTCGGTGATCATTCATCACGCTCAGGCTAGCTCCATAAATGGCGTACGTGCGGGATCGTCTCCTCGATGTAGGTCGGTTGTTGGTGCTCGTCTGCTGCTTCGGCATCATCACGGTCGTTCACACCGGTCAGGACGAGAACGCTCGGCAGCCCGGCAGCGTTTGCTCCTTCGATGTCGGTGTCCAACCGGTCTCCAATGGCTAGCACCTCGTCGGGCTGGAGTCCAAGACGGTCCAAGGCAATCCGGTAGGACCGCGGAAACGGCTTGCCAACCACCTCGGGAGTGGCCCCGGTGCCGTGGCTCACCGCCGCCAGGAGGGCACCGTTCCCGGGAGCGAACCCACGCGAGGTGGGCAAGGTCGCGTCGGAGTTGGTGGCGATCCAGATGGCGCCCTCGTTCACTGCATAGCCGGCTTCGTGAAGATCCAGCACTCGCATCTGAGGTCCGTATCCTTGGAGCACGGCCCAGAACCGTCGGGGCGGGCCGTGCGCGTCGACGTCGGCCGCCTTGATGAACGAGAAGCCCTCGTCCTGCAAAGCCTGACAGACCCCGGGGCCACCCACGGCCAACACCAGTGGATCCGGCTCGACGTCACCGTCGTCTCGGAGGCTGGCCAGGTGAGCGGCACCGACCTGGGAGGAGTTGAGCACCTCGTCCGGGGCAGCCTCGATCCCCATGGACTGCAGATGCTCAGCCACCTCGTCGGGCGTCCTCGATGCGTTGTTGGTCATGAAGAGCACGTGAAGCCCGTCTTCTCGAGCGGCTTTGATGCCCTCAGCCGCTCCTTCGCAAGGCTCTCCTCCCACATACACCACTCCGTCGAGGTCGAAGATGACCGCCTTGATCGTCATCGGGTCGCGGTCCCTTCGGTCGAGCCGTCGTCGAGATCCCACCAAGACCCGACCGAGGTCTCCTCACCCTCACTGCCCGCACCCTCACCGAGCCGCTCCGCCGCGTCCGTCTCGTGGAACTGGTCCGTGGCCGCCGCCCGTTTGAGGAACCGCTGCGCTTCCTCGCTCTTGCCGTCGGCACGCAGCGCGTCGGCGTAGGCATAGAAGACGCGTGCCGCCCACGCGTCCGTATCACGCGTGGCGCTCACCGCCTCCCGCAGGCTCTGCACCGCGGCGGAGGTCTGGCCCAAGTCGAGTCTGGCCCCCGACACCACCACCGCCAGCTCCATACGCTCAGCTGCCGCCAACGTTCCGACTTCCCGAGACTGGCCCAGCTCGATCGCGCGCTCCGGCCGACCCAATCCACGCTCGGTATCGGCGATCAACGGCAGCAAATGATGCGACCCCGACATGCGGCGCGCGGTCCGGAACTCTGACAGGGCCTTCGCCCACTCACCGCGGCGGTAGTGCACCACCCCGAGCATCTCGCGCACGATCGGTACGCGGCCCGCACGGCGGACTGCGGTCTGCGCGTGCGCCAACCCCCGATCGAAGTCTTCGTTCTCCAAGCACTCGGACACCGCCAGCAGATGCCGGGCGACCCCTTCCGCGTTCTCCTTGGACAAGGTGCGCAGCTCACGATGTATGGAACGGTCCGCCAGGTCTGCCGTCAGGTGCTCGGGAACCTCCGGCTCGGGCGTTCTCGCGGGCCCATGACCACCGGAACGACCCGCCCCGGAGTTCCCACGATCCGACGGACGCTGCGCACCGCTTCGCTCACCACGCGGCCTGACACTGCGTCCCTCACCCCCGCCACGACCGCCACCATGAGACCGAGAGTCCCGTCCTCGTCCATCATGGGACGGCCTGTCCCGGCTATCGAAATCGCTCACGGTGCTCCTCTATAGATGAGACGGCTGCCCTCCGGGCCAGCGCCCAAGGCTATTCTCTGTGCGGCATCACGACACCACGGAAACCAGATGCCCCGCCGGACTCCGGTATGTGAACATCGGCACCAGAGTACCGCTCCCCTTGTTTAGGGCATGCGGAATGCCGTGAGCCCTAACACCTTGTGGGG
>JBASAN010000316.1:0-2084 GCA_049650625.1 Ornithinimicrobium sp. | reverse complement strand
GGTCAGCGCTGCACGTCGATGCGCCGGGCCATGGTGCATACCTCCGTGGTGGACGAGCTGGTCGACCAGCTCGCAGCGGCCTACGAACGGCTGCCGGTCGGCAACCCGCTGGCCGAGGGCACCCTCGTCGGGCCGCTGGTGCACGAGGCCGGGTATGCCGCCATGCAGGACGCCCTGAAACAGGCCGAGGAGCAGGGAGGCACCGTGGTCACCGGCGGTGAACGGGTCCTGGCCGATGCGGCCGAGGGCGCGTACTACGTGAGCCCCGCCATCGTCCGGATGCCGAGCCAGACGCCGATCGTGGCCACGGAGACGTTCGCGCCGATCCTCTACGTGATGAGCTACGACACCCTCACCGAGGCCATCGCGCTCAACAACGCTGTCCCGCAGGGTCTTTCGTCGTCTCTGTTCACCCAGGACCAGGCCGAGAGTGAGATCTTCGTGTCCGCGGAGGGCTCGGACTGCGGCATCGTCAACGTCAACATCGGGACCTCCGGCGCCGAGATCGGTGGGGCCTTCGGCGGGGAGAAGGAGACCGGAGGCGGCCGGGAGTCCGGCTTCGACGCGTGGCGTGGATACATGCGGCGGTCCACCAACACGATCAACTACTCCGGCGAACTGCCGCTGGCCCAGGGGGTGGACTTCTCCGTCTGACCATGTCGATGGTATCGGCTTGATACCATCGACGGATGGCTCTTACTCTGCGCACCGACGAGAAGTTGGACAGTGCCCTGACTGAACTGGCCGCCGCCGAAGGGACGTCCCGTCAGGAGATCATCCGCCGGGCCGTCCTGGATCGACACGAGCAGCGCGGCCATCGTGAGCGAGTCAGCGACAGTTCGTCTCGGATGATCGACACGTGGGGAGACGTCCTGGAACGACTGGGCACGGTGTGACTCAGATCGAGTACCTGGATCTGGAGGACTTGCTCGGCTTGGTCCGCGCCCTGGGTGTGGGGCCGGTGCAGGACGTCGGGTTGCTTGATGGTTCCGCCGCGCGGCCGCGGTCAAGTGCGTTGGGTGAGGACGCCTATCCCACGTTGCCGTTGAAAGCGGCTGCCTTGCTTCACTCTCTCACGCGCAACCATCCGTTGATCGACGGAAACAAACGGCTGGCCTGGCTGGCGACGGTCGTCTTCACCGACCTCAACGGGACGAGACCGCACCTCTCCGACGATGAGGCGTTCACCTTGGTCATGGAGGTCAGCCAAGGCGGCGTCCAGGTGCAGCAGATCGCAGAACGGCTCCAATTGATAAGTCTTGACGACACGTCGCGCTGAATCGGGTCGGGCTGATGTCACGCCTCCGGCCTCGGCATCTGGTGTCTGGCGTGCGGCAGGATGAAGCCATGGCGGAGCCGGTCGACGCGTATTTCACCGAGCAGGCGCGACTGTTGCAGCGTGACCCCGGCGCGGTGCTGCCGCCGGAGCTGTCCGGTGGGCTGGCGCTGCAGCTGTTCGACTCCCAGCTGAGGAGCCGACACCTGGATCTGGCGGCGCGTTGGCTGCGGGCGGTAGGGCAGGGTTTCTACACGATCGGGTCCTCCGGACACGAGAGCAACGCGGCGGTGGCGGCGGCCCTGCGACCCACCGATCCGGCGTTGCTGCACTACCGCTCCGGTGGGTTCTACCTGCAGCGAGCCGCCCAGGTGCCCGGACACGACGCAGTGCGGGACGTGCTGCTGGGGCTGGTCGGGGCTGCGGCGGAGCCGATCTCCGGGGGGCGGCACAAGGTGTTCGGTCATCGCGACCTCGCGGTCATCCCGCAGACCTCGACCATCGCCTCGCACCTCCCGCGGGCGATGGGGTTGGCGTTCTCGCTGGCCCGGGCGGCGAAACTCGGCGTCGCGGGCCCGTGGCCGGCCGACTCCGTGGTGGTGGCCAGCTTCGGGGACGCCTCGGCCAGCCACTCCACCGCCCTGGGGGCGGTCAACGCCGCCGCGCAGACGGCATACCAACGGATCGCGATGCCGTTGCTGCTGGTCTGCGAGGACAACGGGGTCGGCATCAGCGTGCCCACGCCGCCGGGGTGGATCGAGGCGGCCTACGCGAACCGGGCAGGCTTGGCCTACTTCAGCGCCGAGGG
>JBASAN010000315.1:0-1636 GCA_049650625.1 Ornithinimicrobium sp. | reverse complement strand
CGTAGTCGCCGGAGTTGGCCGTGCGCACCTCGATGAGGTGGCGGCGGGGCGTGACGCCTGCCTTGGCGAAGTGACCCTTCATCGGCTGGTTGACCTTGCGGGGGTCGATCGCACCGAAGGCGATCTGCACCGCGGCGTATCCATCCGACTCCGTCTGGCGAACCTGGGTCACGACACAAGGACCGGCCTGGATCACCGTGACCGGAATCAGCCGGTTCTCAGCGTCCCAGATCTGGGTCATGCCGAGCTTCTCACCCAGCAGCCCGGCCACCGCACGTTGCATAGTCGTAGTCATGGTCGCTCCTCCCCTCAGAGCTTGATTTCGATGTTGACGTCAGCCGGGAGGTCGAGACGCATCAACGAGTCGACCGCTTTGGGGGTCGGGTCGACGATGTCGATGAGGCGCTTATGGGTGCGCATCTCGAAGTGCTCGCGGCTGTCCTTGTATTTGTGGGGCGACCGGATGACGCAGAACACGTTCTTCTCCGTCGGCAGCGGCACAGGGCCAACTACAGTCGCGCCGGCACGGGTAACCGTGTCGACTATCTTGCGCGCCGAGCTGTCGATGACCTCGTGGTCATATGACTTCAGCCGGATGCGGATCTTTTGTCCCGCCATCGCTTGTCTGACTCTCTCTCGTCGTCCACTAACAGTTTCAACCCGACGCTGTGCAGCTCCGGCCCCCGAGGTCGGGCGTGTCGCCCGCCCGACAGGGCGCACCACGAACGAAACTGCATTCGTAGGATGTTCCGGAACCCGGCACGGCCGGGGCTTGAGCTGTCATCACCCGACCCCGTCCAGCAGCGCACACGGCGCAACCTCGGGGGGCGTGTCAGATGACTGGCTTCGATGACATGGATCATCGTCGCGCATCAAGCAACCTGTCTAGTGTGCCATAGCCCTGGCCGGCACCCAAATCACCGGAGGCACTCGCGATGTGGCCTTCGCCACTACCGTCAAGCCCCCGCGCGACGTGCGCGCCCAGCAACCGACAGATCACGTGGGACACAACGCACGAAGGGACCCGCGCCGACGTGGCGCAGGTCCCTTCAGGCAAAGCAGTACTACTTGAGGATCTTGGTGACCCGTCCGGCTCCCACGGTGCGGCCGCCCTCACGGATGTTGAACATGAGGCCTTCCTCCATGGCGATCGGCTGGATCAAGGTGACCGTCATCTCGGTGTTGTCACCGGGCATCACCATCTCGGTGCCCTCAGGAAGGCTGACGACACCGGTCACGTCCGTGGTACGGAAGTAGAACTGGGGGCGGTAGCTGTCGTAGAACGGCGTGTGACGGCCGCCTTCTTCCTTGGACAGGATGTAGACGTTGGCTTCGAACTCCGTGTGCGGGGTGATCGAGGCCGGCTTGCAGACGACCTGCCCGCGCTCGACATCCTCGCGCTTGGTGCCACGCAGCAACAGTCCGACGTTCTCGCCCGCACGTCCCTCGTCGAGGAGCTTGCGGAACATCTCGATGCCGGTGACGATCGTCTTCGCCGGCGGACCGGTGTGGATCCCGACGATCTCGACCTCGGTGTTGACCTTGAGCACGCCACGGTCGATACGACCCGTGACGACGGTGCCGCGACCGGTGATGGTGAAGACGTCCTCGACGGGCATCATGAACGGCTTGTCCA
>JBASAN010000314.1:0-2612 GCA_049650625.1 Ornithinimicrobium sp. | reverse complement strand
AGCCCACCCTGTGCGGGCTCAGCCCATGTGGGGGTAGCGGTAGTCGCTCGGGGCGTCGAAGGTCTCCTTGATGGCGCGTGGGCTGATCCACCGCATCAGGTTGACCGGCGACCCGGCCTTGTCGTTGGTGCCGGAAGCGCGGGCGCCCCCGAACGGCTGCTGCCCGACGACAGCGCCGGTGCACTTGTCGTTGATGTAGAAGTTGCCGGCGGCGAACCGCAGGCGGTGGCTGGCGTCCGCGATAGCGCCGCGGTCGCGAGCGATGATGGCCCCGGTCAGGGCGTAGGCAGCCACAGACTCCATCTGGTCCAGCACGGCGTCGTAGGTCTCGTCCGGGTAGACGTGCACCGACAGGATCGGCCCGAAGTACTCGTCCTTGAGCATCTCGTGCTCCGGGTCACTGACCACGGCCACCGTCGGTCGGACGAAGTAGCCGACGCTGTCGTCGTAGGTGCCTCCGGCGACCACGTCCACGGAGGCGTCGGCGTGAGCCTTGTCGATGGCTGCCTTGTGGCGGGCGAAGGCTCGCTCGTCGATGACGGCTCCCATGAAGTTGCCGAAGTCGCGCACGTCACCGCAGGCGATCCCGTCCACCGTGGCGGTCAGCTCGTCCTTGATCTGAGCCCATACCGACTCGGGCACATAGGCCCGGGAGGCCGCCGAGCACTTCTGCCCCTGGTACTCGAAGGCGCCTCGAACCAAGGCGGTCAGCAGCACCTTCGGGTCCGCCGACGGGTGAGCCATGATGAAGTCCTTGCCGCCGGTCTCCCCCACGATCCGCGGGTACGACTTGTAGGTCGCCACGTTGGAGCCCACGGACTGCCAGATCATCTGGAAGACGCGGGTGGAGCCGGTGAAGTGCACGCCCGCGAGGTCACGATGAGCGAGCGCTACGTCGCTGACTGCCGCTCCGTGGCCGGTCACCATGTTGATCACGCCCGGCGGCAGACCCGCTTCGATGAGGATCTCCATAATCATCGAGGCCGCGCGCTGCTGGCTGACGGCAGGCTTCCAGAGGACGGTGTTGCCCATCAGGGCCGGTGCGGTGGGGAGGTTGCCGGCGATGGCCGAGAAGTTGAACGGCGTGATGGCGTAGACGAAACCCTCCAGCGGGCGATGCTCCATGCGGTTCCACACCCCGGGAGAGTTCGCGGGGGGCTGCTCCGCCAGGATCTCCCGGCCGAAGTGCACGTTGAACCGCCAGAAGTCGATGAGCTCGCAGGCGGAGTCGATCTCGGCCTGGATGGCGGTCTTGGACTGTCCGAGCATGGTGGCGGCGTTGATCCGAGCCCTCCACGGGCCGGAGATGAGGTCCGCCGCCTTCAGGAAGATCGCTGCCCGGTCATCGAAGCTGAGGTCACGCCATGCCGGTGCCGCAGCCATCGCCGCGTCGATAGCCGCTTCGGTGTCCTGGGCGGTGGCGTTACGCAGGGTGCCGAGCACCTGAGCGTGGTCATGTGGCTGCACAACGTTGATCGGCTCACCCTCACCGGTCACCGGCTGGCCGGCGATCACGTGCGGCAAGTCCACGGGCTCAGCGGCAACGTCCTTGAGGGCGGCTTCCAACGTTGCGCGCTCAGGACTTCCCGGCGCATAGCTGAGCACCGGCTCGTTGACGGGCTGGGGAACGTGGGTTACTGCGTCCATGTAGTGGTCTCCTCAGGTGATGAGAGGTAGCGCACAACCTGCGCCAACTCGGTGGTATCGAACCAGGACAGATCGATCTGCTCGTCGTCGTAGTGGTCAGCGGCGGTGATGGTCCGCCCCTGAAGCGCGTCGTCCCCGAGGTGGAGCGAGGCCACGTCGGCCCGAAGCAACGGGACGTCGACGGACCGTGCGCCCGGCACCCCGTCGACGGGGGCGGTCATCGTCGCCTCATCGACATCCGCTGCGGCCACCACGACCGGCAGTTCTTTGCTGCGCATGTAACGAGCCGCGCGCTGCAACGCGCGAAACTCCCAGAGCTCCTCGTCGCCATCGGGATCAGCCGCCCTGGTCTGGTTGTCGACCGCGAACGCCATGAGTCCGGACTCGAGCAGGCCGTGAGCAAGCAGTGCGGCCACCTGGTCAGGGGCGAGCGGGAAGTACATCCGTGTCGCGGGCGACATCAATGAACTCCTTCGGGCACCGTGAGGCGCCTCACGTCACACGACCGAACGGCACTCCCGTCCGGCTATGCCGGACATCTTCGCAGACATGGTCACTTCTTGCGCCATCGCGGACGGGCTTTGGAGCGCACCCCGAGGGCGGATAGTCCCGATACGGCTTCGGCCACCCCGATCAACGCATGCCGGGCTGGACTCGATGGACGGATCTCGCCCAACGTGCCACCGGCAAGCGATGCTGCGTCCATCGCCTCCTGGTCCTCGGGTATGAGGTGAAGACTCTCTACCCCGGCGAAGCGGGCCAACACGTCGGTGATCTGCCGCTTCGGGTCCCGTCCGACGGCGCTGGACCTCACGCGTGTCACCACCACCAGGAAGGGTGCCTGGGTGTGCTCGCGCAGGTCCCCCACGGCTCGCACCAACCTCTGCAAGCCGACCGGGTCGCCGCTGCCGACCACGACGACCTGGTCGGCCGCTTCGAGAACAGCAAGCGTGACCCCGTTACGT
>JBASAN010000313.1:0-3507 GCA_049650625.1 Ornithinimicrobium sp. | reverse complement strand
GCTCATCCGCGGCTAGGGTCGGCACTGACGTGCTCGGCCCCTCACCCCGGAAGGAACGCACATGCGCATCGGCATCCTGCTCTTCGACCAGGTCGATCTGCTCGACGTCGGCGGTCCGTATGAGGTGTTCCTGACGGCGAACCGGCTGGCGGAGCGCCGTGGCGGTCCGCCAGCCTTCGAGGTGCTGACCATCGGGCTGACGGCCGACCCTGTCGAGGCCTACGGCGGTCTTATGCTGTACGCCAGCCACCACGTCGACTCGGTAGACCGTCTCGACGTCGTCATCGTTCCCGGCACCATCGACCTCGACGGTCCCGACGAGGCGCTGGCGCCGGTGTTACGTCTATTGGCTGGATCGACGTCGTTGCTGACCTCGGTATGCACTGGTTCCGTTCTGTTGGCCCGAGCCGGGCTGCTCGAGGACGTTCCGCAGGCGACGACCCACCACGAGGACGTCTCGCTCCTCGGCGAGGTGATCGGTGACCGTGCCGTCACGGCTCGCTGGGTCGACGCCGGCTCCGTCGTCACCGCGGGCGGGCTGTCCAGTGGATTGGCGATGGCCCTTCACTTGGTGGATCGACTCATCGACCGGGATCTGGCCGTCACGACCGCCGCACAGCTGGCCTACGACTGGGATCCAGCCGACGGCATACTCGTGACTTCGGACTGACCCGTCAGCGCTTGGCGGCCGTGGGCGTCTCTGTGAGTCGCCGGTGCACGGAAGCGATGAGCTCCACGAGATCCCACGGGCTGATCTCCATGGCGCCCGTGGCGATGGTGAACGACGCCCATCGCCGTCCCAACGAGCGCACTCGGTGGTCCGTCCGGAGGATCACCTGGGTCTTGTGCTGGTCGATCCGTTCGATGTCTGCCCACTGCACCCGGGTGTGCGGGAAGTGGGCCCGGCTTATGCCGTCGGCGTCCAGCCAGTAGACGGTGCCCCGGATCACGGCCCAGACGAGCCACATCATGATCCCGAGTGCGCCGATGCCGAGGCCGCCGATGAGCATGGCCGTGTCCCCCTCACTGACGCCCGCGATGAGCGCGCCCAGCAGCAGCATGACGACTCCGGCGACGGGGATCAGCCACGTCCATACGGTCATGGTGCGCAGCCCGATGCGCTCCCCGCGCAGTTCGGCCCCTGGAGGCAGGGAGTCCCACGACCCGGTCTGAGACAGAGCAATGTGGTCGGCCTGCGCCGCGCGCCGGTAACCCCGATGCCCCCACCAGGCCAGGAGTATGCCGAAACCCAAGACCCCGACCGAGGCCAGGATGATCGGATGCAGCAGCGGGACGTTGCGCACGGCCGCCGGCAGCATCGCGGCACCGATGACCGCGATGATCCACCCGAAGCTGACCGCGGCCCGGCGCCGGCGCGTCCTCGGCAGCTGCTGCATTCGAGCCATCGACCCCACCCCTTCGTGCCGCAGCGAACGGCACCGATCTCACGTCAAATTGCCTTCACTGTAGCCGCGCCGACTGACCGAGGTGCGCGCCCTTCACACCTTCGCACCCGCGCATCGGCGCGCACATCGGTCAGGGGCCGAGAGTCAGGAGATTTGCAGGCCGCCGTTGATGTCGTAGGTCGCCGCGGTGATGTATCCGGCGTCCTCACCCAGCAGGAACGCGATCAGCGCGGCGATGTCGCGCACAGACCCTACCCGGCCCATCAGCACGTCCTTCGACATCGACGCCTTGCGCTCCTCGTCCAGCTTGCCGCCCATGATGTCGGTGTCCACCGGCCCCGGGGACACGACGTTGCAGGTGATGTTGTGCTCACCCATCTCCCGGGCCAGCGCCCGCGTGAAGCCGATGATGGCGGCCTTGGAGGCGCTGTACGCCACCTTGGAGTAGGTGCCTCCGCCCCGTTGCGCCGAGATCGAGGACAGACTGACGACGCGACCGAGGTGACGCTCGATCATCCCGGTCAGCAACCGCTGGGTCACCATGAACGTGCCCGTCATGTTGACCGCGAAGACCTTGTCCCAGGCCTCACGGGTCTCCTCCATGAACGTTGTCGGAGAGCTGATGCCGGCCAGGTTCACCAACCCCACGACGGGCGGCAGCGTGGACTCCACCGCCTCGACCGCCGCGGCCACGGACTGCTCGTCCGAGACGTCCGTGCCCACTCCGAGGGTCGGCACACCGAACCGCTGCGCGATGTCGTCTGCCGCGGCCTGAGCCTCGTCGCCGTCGATGTCGAGGATCGCGATGGCCCACCCCTGCTCGGCGAGCAACGCAGCGGTCGCCCGCCCGATCCCTCGCTCGGAGGCTGCGCCGGTCAGCACGGCGGTGCGCTCGGACGGCCAGGTCGGGGTGTCGCTCATCTCGATGATCTCCTCTGATCGCTGGGGTGCAGGTGGGTCATAGGTGTGCGCTCAAGGTGCGGACCACCTCGAGCAGCGAGTCGTCCTCGCCCACGTTGCCGGCGAAGACGACGTACGGGATGCCGCGAGCAGGGCCGTCGACGGCCTCCCACAAAGAGACCAACCCTGGCAACATCGGACCGCGGACCACGGCGTGCCTGATCTGCATACCGTGCGCGGCGACGTCGGAGGAGGTGATGCCTCCCTTGGCCACCACGAAGCGCGGCGGGATCGTGGCCAGGGTCCGAGCGACCACCTCCACCACCGCCTCGGACACCCCCCGCGCGATCCGTAGACTCTCGTCCGGGTCGTCGGTCCGCTTCAACTGTCGGCTGGTATGCAGGATGACGTCAGCCCCGCCCAGGCCCTGGTGGACCTTCGAGGCCGTCTCCTCGAGATGGCCCTGCCGGTCATCGGTCAACGCCTCGACGGACAACTCGACGACCCGCGCCTGCGGATGACCGGCCCGCAGCGCCTCCAGCTGCCGGGTGGTCACCGCCACGTGCGAGCCCACGACGACCAACCCACCCCGGGGATCGTCGTCCTCGTCCACGATCTCGCCGGCACTGAGCGGCGACCGAGCCTCTTGACCGATCATGGCCCGCACGAAGGGCGGCCCCACCCGGTAGAGCAGGTGGGTGCCTTGCCGCTCGGCCTCGATCAGGCCCAGCGCGAGCGCCCGCAGGTCCTGCTCGGTGACGATGTCGACCACGATCGGGGTGGCGTCATGAGCATCGCGCACGGCCGCGGCGATGCCCTCGGCGCAGCCACGCACCACATCCAGGTCCAGCACGATGACCTCGCTCGCGGCGACCCGTCCCTCGGTCTTCTCCTGCACCCACTCCGACAAGTCCGAGTTCTGATAGCCGAACGTGGCGTCGCCGGCAAACTCGGTGTCCGCAGCAGGCACCAGCGCTCCGTGTTGCTCCACGTAGTGCACTCCGCCGATGGTGACCCGCCCCGCGTCCGGGAAGGCCGGGACCAGCACGACCCCGTCCGTGGCCGGACCGCCCTGCTCGGTCAAGGTCTCGGCGATGACGTCCGTCTCCAACGGGTAGTGGCCCCGCAGCGTGGAGTCGCTGCGACTGACGAAGGTGATGTCGACCCCGATCTCCTCGGCCGCGACCTGCGCGTTGGCCAC
>JBASAN010000312.1:0-5645 GCA_049650625.1 Ornithinimicrobium sp. | reverse complement strand
CCGTCGGACCAGTCGGAGTGGCTGTGAAGGTCACCCCTGAGGGCCGCGCGGAGGTCCTCTCCTCCAGGTGCGAGCGGACCGGCGGCCGACTCCTCCAGATCGCGGAGCTTGTCCGGGACCTGCCCGCCGACGGCCTGCTCGATGACTTCGGCGGTCGAGCTGCCGATGCCGCTGATGGACTTCAGCGACCCGGTGCTGACCAGCTCGCGGACCCGTTCCTCCGGGATCTCCAGCAAGGTGTTGGCCGCCTCGCGGTAGGCCTTGACGCGATAGGTCGAGGCACGGCTGCGCTCCAGGAGGAAGGCGATCCGGCGTAGGGCGTCGACGGGCTCCATCGTCATGCGGACCGACGCTACGCCAGCGGTGGCACCGCCACCACATACGGTGTCGTCCATGTCATCACGTCAGGACACGCCCCCGATCACGATGGCCCGGGCCGGGGAGCTGAGCGCGGGTCAGCTTCATGGGCTGCTGAGGTTGCGGGTCGCCGTCTTCATCGTCGAGCAGGACTGTCCCTACCCCGAGCTCGACGGGTGGGACCTCGCTGCGGGCACCGAACACCTGTGGATCGGGGACGCCGAGGCGGACGAGGTCAGGGCCACGGTGCGCATCCTGGCTCGCGGTGAGGCCCGCATCATCGGGCGCGTGGCCACCGCCGAGTCTTATCGGGGAAGTGGCTATGCGGGTGCGCTGATGGACCGCGCGGTGGCGCACCTCGGCGACCGGGAGGTGACCCTCGAAGCCCAGGCCCGGCTGGAGACCTGGTATGGACAGTGGGGCTTCGTTCGGGCCGGTGCCGACTATCTCGAGGATGGGATCGCCCATGTCCCTATGCGCAGGCCCGGGAGTCTCGGTCAGGCATAGAACCGATGAGACGAGCGCGGGGCGGAGGACTAGGCCAGCGCTTTGGCCTTCAGCGCATCGAACTCCGCCTGCGAGAGGGCCCCGCTATCCAGCAGCTGCTTGGCCTGCGCGATCTGTTCCGAGGGGCTGCTGCTGCCGGCGACGTCCCGGATGTAACCTTCCTGCGCCGCGCGCATCGACTCCAGGTCCTTGGCGCTGCGCTCGGCCATGCCGGCGCCGCGCACCACGAGATAGACCAGGGCAGTGAGCAGCGGGAAGATGATGAGGCAGACGAGCCACACTGCCTTCATCGCGCCGGACACCGACGTGTCACGAAACAAGTCGGTAATGATGGAGAACATCGCCATGAGGTAGGCGATGAAGGCAAACGACATGATGACGAGCCACACGGCTTCGAAGAAGGACATCACGAACTCACTTTCGCGCTCCGGATCGGCACCTGCCTCGCCGGTGGGTCAAGGAACTTTCTGCTCGCAGATTTTATGTGGGGTCGAGCTCAGATGTCACGATCCGACGCTGTGTCGCCGACGACGGTGCTGCACCAGGAGCCGCGGCCCTCGGGGCTTCGCCCGCTGCGCGAGCCGCCACAAGACCTTCGGATGACGCCGGCGCCCTAATGCCGTTGCACCACAAGAGAAGTGCTCGTCGGGTGCCTTTGGCACGCCTATCGCCGCACTGATGTAGGCCCCCCACGTATGCAAAGAATGCACCGTCTTTGGTTATAGTGTTCGGTATCGAAGGTATAGTGCAGGTAAAGTTCGCGGCTCGTCATCTCGAATGTCGAGCCACCCTCACACCCGTCCAGCTTTCGATGCCGTCCGCACACGGTGACGGGTGAGCTCAAGCCCATCGGCTTGGCACTCAGACCAACGCCAGGGGCACCGACCGATCCGTGACCGGCCGGTTCCCCTGGCGTTGCCCCTGACCAGCGACTAGCCCTCCTGCGCTGGGCGATCCGCTTTCGAGGTGATCGACGGGGCCGATGCGCCCTGAAGCTTCGGCAACAGCTGGGCCATCAGCAGAGTGGACAGCGCCGAGGTGTCACCCGAGTTCTCGTCGGTGTGCACGATGACCGGGCGCGGGGCGGACTGAGCCAACCGAGCACCCACGTCCAACCGGCGTCGGGCCAGCTCGTAGCCCAGCACCGCACGGTTGTCGCGGTAGGCCGTGGCGAGCTGCTCCTGCGCTTTGGCCTCGCCCTGCGCGGCCACGAGGTTGGTCCGCGCTCGCGTCTCGATCTCGTAGGTCACCCGCTGGGCCTCGGTCTCGCGCTCCTCCAGCATCTGGGCGACGTCCTTGCGAGCCTTGTTGAGCGCGCCTTTGACCTCGACGATTTTGGCGTCGCGCACCTTCTTGGATCGCTCGATCTGCATCAGCAGGGTGTCGATCCGGCGCTTGCGGATGAGCTCCCACTCCTTCTCGTAGGCGGACAGCTCCTTGGAGGTGCGCTCCCGAGTCGACAGATGCTCGCGGTACTGGTCCGGCAGCTGCACGTCGGGGATGTTGCAGCCCATGATCTGCACGCCGTATCGCGTCAGCTGGCGGTTGAGCAGCTCCTGCATGTCCTTGACGTCCGAGCCCCGCAGGTCGTAGGCGCGTTCGGTGCGGACCTGGCGGCTCCGTTGTCGGATGGCGTCCTGCACGGAGTTGGACAGCACGAGGTCGAAGTTGCCGGCACCGATGGTCTGGACGAAGCGCACGGCGTCGACGATCCGGAAGCGTAGGAAGAACTCGATGGACTTCAAGGGCACGTTCTCGTGCGTCGGGCTGGACAGCACTGGAGCGGCGTACGGGATCTCGGTGGTCACGTCGACGACGTAGGCCACCCGCGCCCAGGGGTGCCACAGGTAGTGACGGCCCGGCGGCAGACCGGGCCCGCTGATCGCGCCGAACTTGGTCAGCACCCCGATGGTCCCCTCCTCGATCTCGATGATCGAGGACCGGAACCACCACAAGGCGGCCAGCGCGAGCAGCACCACCGCGGTCAACCACGCCAGGACCGCCACCCCACCGAAGTCGTTGATGCCGAGGAGCACGCCGCTCAGCGCGCCCCACGCGGCCAACCAGACCAGGGACAGCCACCGCAGGCCCCGAGCGTCCTTGGGGATCACCACGGGGACCAGGGCTCCGCCATCGCCGCCGCGGAGCAGCGCAGCCACGTCTCCCCATCCGGCGAGCGCTTCCTTGATCGAAGACATCCCGTGGGCGCCTCGCATCGTCTGTTCACTCACCGTCGTATCCTTCCTGGGCTGTGGCCTGTGGGGAGTCGGCGTCGCCGGTCCTCGGTGCGTCGTCTTCGGAGCCGCCGTCGGCGGCGACCGAGCGGCGAATGGCCTCCATCCGGTCCTCCCCAGGGATGTCGTCGGAGGTGTCGGACTCAGGGACGATCTCGACCTTCGTTTCCTCCGGCGGCTTCAGCAGATGGCTGATCTCGGCCTTGCGGCTGGCGACCCGCTCCTCGATGGCGCCTTTGCGCGACCGGATCGAGTCCATGTCGGCGTCGGTGAACAACGGGGTGTCGGAGTCGCCGATCAGCTGGCGCGCGACCTGCAGGAAGTCGACGCCTTCGGAGTCCCCGCCGATGCGCACGATTTGGGGCAAGGAGGAGGCCAGTGACTCCAGCTGGCCCAGCATGTCCTGCTGGTAGCGGTAGTCCAGGATCTCCGGGGCCAGCGCAGCACTGACCGCCCGGATGTCGAGGGCTTGGGCCTCCAGCAGAGCAGCGTTCGCGTTGGCGGTGGACTCCGCCTCGACGAACCGCTGGCGAGCCAGCGAGTCCGCGCGGTTGGTCTCCCGCTCCAGTGCCGTGTCCATCTGCGCCTGATAGCGCGCGATGTCGGCCTGAATGGCCGAAAGGGTCTCGTTCAACGAGGCGAGGTCCTTGTTGAGGTCACCGTCGTTCTGCTCCTTGCGCAGCTGCAGCTCGTACTCGTAGGTGTAAGCCTCCTTGGCCACCCGGATCATCTCCGGTGCCGCGAGGTCCATCCGATACTCCTGGTTGGCCGGCTCGGCGTGGGTGATGTTGGCCGTGGTCAGCTCGACGGCCGGAGCGAACTGAGCGTTCAGCTGCTCCAACAGCTTCGAGGTGCTCTCGCCGACCAGGTCGTAGATGCCGGAGGCTTCCTGCTCGTAGATCAGCGACCGCGTCGTCTCGGAGATCGCGTTGTTGAGCTTGTCCTGGAAGCCCTGCACCGCGCCGAGCACGAAGACGAACTCGCGGGCGTTCACGATCCGGAACTGCAGGAAGAGGTCGACCGAGGCTTGCACACCCGACTTTGTCGGCGCTTGGCGGATCGGGGCGTTGAACGGGTACTCACGCGTGACATTGATGATGTAGGACACCCGTTTCCACGGGTTGAGCAAGGTCACCCTGCCCGGCCCCACCTCGGCCTCGACCTTGCCGAAACGGGAGATCAAGGCGACGCACCCCTCCGGCACCATCACCATCCCCTGCCTCCACCACGAGAACCCCGCCAGGATCAACACGAGGACCCAGTAGTGCGGACCGAAGATCGACGAGCTCAGGCCGTCGAACGGCAGCAAAGCGACCCCGCCCACAGCGCCGAGCACGACCAACAGGACGATCGGCAGGATCATCTTGAGACGGCGGCCCTTGGGCATGACCATCGGTGTGATGACGTGCACCGGACCGTGTTGACCGTTTTCGTAGTAGCTGCGGCTCAGATTCTCGGCGGCGTCGTTCAACGACACCGTGGCCGACTGGATCCGGGTGCCGGCGGCACGGCTCTGGTCGCGAGCCGCCGGGAAGTCCCGAACGTTCAGCGCGAAGGCGTCGTCCTCATCGACGGAACGCCCCTCGGTGGGACGGCGGTCCGAGCCTCTGGCCTGGCTCTCGGCCCCACCCCGTGACGCAGACTGCGGGTCCCGTTGTTGCGCGCCCGCCCCGGCGGCCATCGAGCCGACGACCTCGCGGACGTCGCCACCACCGGCATACTGTTTAGCGGCATTGATGAAGTCCTCAGCTCTGCTCACGTGATCCCCTCGTGCCTTGGTGAACCCTGCGGGCGAACACCCGCGGGCGCTATGCAGTTAACCACGCTCCTGCGACGTTCTCCCGGGCTTGGCGGTTCCTTTTGCTGCGGCACGAGTAGGCCAGAATGGTGCAGTGATCGGTCCCCCCCGCGTGCTTCTGATCGACAACGTCGACAGCTTCACGTTCAACGTGGCGGATCTGTTGCACCGCGTGCTCGGAACCGCGCCGACGGTATGGCGCCACGACCATTCGTCGATGAGCGCGACGCGGTGGTGGCTGGACTTCGACGCCATCGTCGTCGGTCCCGGTCCGGGTCGGCCCTCCGTCGAGGCGGACATGGGGATCTCCCAGCAGGTGCTGGCCCAGCACGACGTCCCCGTGCTCGGGGTCTGCCTCGGCCATCAAGGGATCGCGCACGCGTCCGGGCGTCTCGTGGAGCAGATGACCGAACCCCGGCACGGCATCGTCTCTGCGGTCACCCATGACGGCACGGGCCTCTTCGCCGGGGTGCCCTCGCCGTTCCACGTCGTGCGGTACCACTCTCTGCAGGTCTTGCCCCCGCTGCCCGGTCGGGAGGACGAGGGCCCGGTCGCTACCGCCTGGGCGCAGGACGACGGGGCGATCATGGGCCTGGCAGACCCTGCTCGTCGGCAGTGGGGGGTGCAGTTCCATCCCGAGTCGGTGCTCACCGACTATGGAGAACGGCTCGTGGCGAACTTCTTCGTCGAGGCAGGCATCGACCTGAGGGTCCGGGACGGGGTCGGTCCGGGGGCGGTCGCGGTGGGCG
>JBASAN010000311.1:0-7808 GCA_049650625.1 Ornithinimicrobium sp. | reverse complement strand
CTGTGACTCCGAGCTGGTGGTGTCCACCTTCTCGCCTTCGCCGGGCTTGGTCGCAGCCATGCCCTTGACCCCACCGTCGTAGGCGGCCAACGGGAGGTTCTCCAACTGGACGATGTACGCGCTGCTGGTCTTGTCGACCGTGAGGTCCTGCGCATCTGCTGAGGAGGCGAGCGCCATCGGCGCTATCAGCCCCGCTGCCGCGACGGCGGCATACTTCCGCACAGGCGATCTATACGTTGATGATGGCACGCTTGGTCCTTATCCGTGAGAACGATGACGGGAAGAGCGATGCCCAGAGACGGAGAACCTCACACGACCGCGGGCCTTGTCAGTGTTACCCGAGGACGCCCACCTGTCCAGATGACTTGGAAGAATCGTTACCGTAGGCACGTGCAGCTTCTTCCGGGATTTCTGTTGTTGGCCATGGCATTGACCTATCTCGTCAGCGAGGTTCTGTTGCGCCGGGGCTCGGGTTGGGAGAAGGGGCCGCTCAACTACGCGACGAAGCCCGTCGTCCTGCTGCCGCTGGGGGTGTACCTCGTGGCCGCTCTAGTGCTGTCCACCGCGTCGTGGAACATCCTGAATCTGACCAGTGTGCTGATCGTCTTCGGTCTGCCGATGGCGCTGGGCGCGTCGTACCGGGGATTCCGCCCGGAGGCACCGCGCGCTGCCTCGGCGATGATCGCGGGATCGCTGAGCGTCCTCGGGCTGGTCAGCGTCTGGGTGGGATACCAGGCGTGAGATGAGTTCCCTGACGACGGACCAACCCGACACTGGCCTGAGTCGTCGCTCGCTCTGGGTCGAGACGGCTCTCGTCCTCGGCGTCAGCCTGGGGGCTTCAGCGATCTGGTCGGTGCTCTCGCTGATCCGCAAGCTCACGGCCGTCGAGTCCCTGTCATCGCAGACCACGTCGATCAACGTCGCGGTCACTCCCGACCGCCCCTGGCTTGACCTGGCCTATCAGGTGGCCGGCATCGCGATCGCCCTGGTGCCCGTACTCCTGGCCCTGCATCTGTTGGGCCGGGACCTGGGGACGGGCGGGGTGGCCGCCCGGCACATCGGCTTCGACGTCTCGGAGCCGAAGCAGGACCTGGCTCGGGGCGTGGCGTTGGCCGCAATCATCGGCATACCGGGGATCGGGTTGTATCTGGCCGCCCGGGCACTGGGCCTGAACACCACGGTGTCCACCGCCAACCTGGCCGACGCGTGGTGGGCGGTGCCGATCCTCGTTCTCGCGGCCCTCCAGAACGCGGTGCTCGAAGAGGTCATCATGGTCGGCTATCTCTTCACCCGGTGGGGTCAGTCCGGTATGCCGATCGTTGCCATCATCGTCGTCTCCGCCCTGATCCGGGGTAGCTACCACCTGTACCAGGGATTCGGCGGATTTGTCGGCAACGTCGCGATGGGGCTGATTCTGGGGCTGGTCTATGCCCGCACCCGTCGCGTGATGCCCTTGGTGATCGCGCATACCCTGCTCGATGTCGTGGCCTTTGTCGGATACCACGAGCTGGCTCCGCTGCTGGACTGGCTATGAGCAGAAGGGCGAGGAACTAAGGCATCTGGCAGAGTGGATGAATGAGCAATATCACTGTGGTGAACAATGCGGCCGACTCGCGTTTCGAGATCCAGCGCAATGGTGACGTGGTCGGTCACCTGGACTATCGGACACAGGGCAACACCGTGGACCTGACCCACGCCGAGACGGACAACGCGGTGCGCGGCGAGGGACTCGGCGGCAGGCTCGTGCAGGGAGCGCTCGACACGATCAAGACCGAGAAGATGTCGGTGATCGCGACCTGCCCGTTCGTCTCCTCGTGGATTGAGCAGCACGAGGAGTACCAGTCGCTGCTCGCTCCGCGCTCGTAGGCACGTCGAGGGTTTCGCGAAGACTCATGGGAGCAGTCTTGGGCTGCGTTACTGGTGGTCGCCGCGACCAGGCGTGAGTGCGGCGTCGTCGTAGCGGACGATCATGCCGGGCCGGATCTGGGTGCCGCGTCGGGTCACGACGACCCCGTCCACCGTGACCTCGTGGTTCTCGATGACCATGCGCGCCATCGCACCGTCCTGCACCACCCCCGCCAGCTTCAGCAGCTGGCCGAGGCGGATGGCTTCGTCTCGGATCGGGATCTCTTCCACGCTGCTCATCCGTCGAGCCTAGCCTCGGGGGTGTGGGGGCTCAATGCCCGCCGCCGAGGTGCCCGGCGAGTCGGTCGTGCCGCTTCTCGCTCTCCTCGTTCAGACCGACGAACGTCGCCGCCTTGCCCTTGCTGGCGTACTTCGCCGAGATGGCGTCCATGGTGGCCACGGTCGAGGCGTCCCAGATGTGCGACTCGGAGAGGTCGATGATGATGTAGTCCGGGTCGTTGACGTAGTCGAACTGCGTGACCAGGTCATTGCTGGAGGCGAAGAACAGCGCGCCGCGCACCGCATACATCACGGTGTCGTCGCCAGGGTGGTCGATCGTGACGACCTCGGTCAGGTGGGCAACCCTGCGGGCGAAGACGACCATGGCGGTGAGCACCCCGACTACCACGCCGATCGCCAGGTTGTGGGTGAGGACCACGACGGCGACCGTGGTCAGCATCACGATGTTCTCGCTCTTGGGCATCCGACGCAGCGTGGCGGGGTGGATGCTGTGCCAGTCGAAGGTGGCCACCGACACCATGATCATCACGGCCACCAGAGCAGCCATCGGGATGGCGGCCACGAGGTCGCCGAGGCCCACGATCAGGGCCAGCAGGAAGATGCCGGCCATGAAGGTGGAGATGCGCGTCCGGGCGCCGGAGACCTTGACGTTGATCAACGTCTGACCGATCATCGCGCAGCCGCCCATCCCGCCGAAGAACCCGGAGACGATGTTGGCCACACCCTGGCCCCACGCTTCGCGGGTCTTGGGGGAGTGCGTGTCGGTGATGTCGTCGACCAGCTTGGCGGTCATCAGTGACTCCAGCAGCCCGACCAGGGCCATGGCCAGGGCGTAGGGAGCGATGATCTGCAAGGTCTCCAGCGTGAACGGCACGTCCGGGATGAACCAGGACGGTAGCGAGTCGGGCAGCTCGCCTTGGTCGCCGACCGTCGGCACGGAGATCGCCGCGACCACCGTGGCCGCCGAGAGCAGGACGATCGCCACCAAGGGTGCAGGCACGGCCTTCGTCACCCGGGGGAGCAGGAAGACGATGGCGAGACCGATGGCGACCAGCGGGTACACCGCGAAGGGGACGTCGAGCAGGTGCGGGATCTGCGCCATGAAGATCAAGATGGCCAGGGAGTTGACGAAGCCGATCATCACCGAGCGGGGAATGAAGCGCATCAGCCGAGCGGCGCCGGAGAGGCCGAGGACGATCTGCATCACTCCGGCCAGCAGCACGGTGGCGATGAGGTAGTCGAGCCCGTAGTCGCGGGCGACCGGCGCGATGACCAACGCGATGGCCCCGGTCGCGGCGGAGATCATCGCGGGGCGACCACCGACGAAGGCGATGGTGACGGCCATCGTGAACGAGGCGTAGAGGCCGACGCGCGGGTCGACGCCAGCGAGGATGGAGAAGGAGATCGCTTCGGGGATCAGGGCCAGCGCGACCACCAGACCGGCGAGGACCTCGGTCCGCAGACGGGCGGGATCGCGCAGTGCCGCGCGGGTGCTCGTCACGTCGGCCTCGTGGTCGAACACCGGCTGGTCGCTCCGCGGGTGCTCCCCGGGTTGGAGGTCAGCCGGCATGTGGTCGCGGGCGTTGGGGTATGCAGGCACAAAAGGTCTTTCTGCAGAAGGCGGGGGTCCGGTCAAGGGAGGCGAGGTGGTCGCCATCGACCAAGGGGACCCCTCGACCCTACGGCCCCGAGGCGCCTGGAGGGAAACGCTTGCAGCCCGACTGGAGCACAAAGAACCTGGCGCTGTGACGGATCACACCCGCTCAACGTCAGCGCGACGCGGTGGCGCCGGAGGACGACAGGGGGCTTCAGCCCAGAAGTTGATCCTTCAGGGCCAGGACCCGCGCGTCGATATCGTCGCGGATCAGTCGCATCCGCTCGATGCCTTCGACGCCACGCTCGGAAGGCTCATCCGTCTCCCAGCGCTCCACGGGAGACAGCCCCGGGTTCTCGATGTGGGCTTCGCCTCCCAAGACCACCACACGGTCGACCTGGTCCAGCCACTGTGGCTCGATGCCCTTGATGCTCTCCCCCTCGAAGGAGCCTCCCACTTCGAGGACGGAAGCCACCGAGTCCTGGTTCATCGCTGTGCCCGGTGCCGTGCCGGCCGAAAGCACCTCGATCTGCTCACCGGCGTGGAGCCGCATCAGGGCTGCTGCCATCTGCGACTTGCCACCGTTCTTCTTGCACACAAACAAGACGCTGGGGCGTGTGGATATCACAGCTGTGACACCTTGGCGAGCAGGGAGCCGGTCACCCGCTCGATAGCCGCGAGGTCCTCGGCGGAGGCATCGTCGAAGAACACCGAACGCACCAGAGCGGCGTGGCCAGGAGCGGCCCGCTCGATGAGCTCCCGTCCGGTGCTCGTGACCTCCGCGAAGGCTCCCCGACGGTCGGCCGTGCAGTCACGGCGGACGATCAGCTCTCGCTTTTCCATCCGTGTCAGGTGATGGGACAGCCGACTTCGCTCCCACTGCATCGAGTCGGCAAGCTCCACGATGCGCACCCGCCCCTGCGGTGCCTCGGTGAGTTGGACCAGCACCTCGAAGTCCGCGAGAGACATCCCCGAGTCCTGGCTCAACTGCCGTCCGATGGCCGCGTTCAGCTCACTCTGCGCCGCGATCCACTGACGCCACACCCGCTGCTGCACCTCGCTCAGCCACACCGGCTCGTCGTCACTCATACCTATAGCGTACCGGAGTTGTTGACATGTCACTCAGTGGCCCTCTAAAGTAGGTGACACATCAACAAACGGGCCGACACAACGACCCCCACCCTTCATCGCAGGAGCAGACATGACGACATCCACCCAGCAGCCTCAGGCGCTCACCGACATCACCGGTGACTACACGATCGACCCCCAGCACTCGCAGATGGGCTTCGTCGCCCGTCACGCCATGGTGACCAAGGTCCGCGGGACCTTCACCGAGTTCGAAGGCTCGGTGAGCGGCGGCGAGTCGATCGCCGACGCCTCCATCTCGGTCTCCCTGCAGGTCGCCAGTCTCAGCACTCGCAACCCCGACCGCGACGGCCACCTGCTGACCGGTGACTTCTTCGACGTGGAGAGCTACCCCACCATCGACTTCGTCTCCGACTCGGTCGAGCCGGTGGACGCCGAGACGCTGCGCGTCGGTGGCCAGCTCACCATCAAGGGCGTCAGCCGCCCGGTCAGCATCGACTTCGCCTACGCCGGCGCAGCCACCGACCCGTTCGGTATGCAGCGCGTCGGTTTCGAGGGCAGCACCACCGTCCTGCGCTCCGACTTCGGCATGACCTTCAACGCGGCCCTGGAGACCGGTGGCGTGCTGGTCTCGGACAAGATCACGCTGGAGATCGAGATCTCGGCGGTCAAGAACGTCTGAGCTGAGGCGGCGGCAGGGGCTCAGTGCTCGATCAGGGTGATCGAGACGTCGGTGACCTCACCGACGCTGAGCCCTTGCGCCGACCGCACGGCCTTCTTCATCGGTAGCACGTAGGCCGCCTGCTCCTTGCTCGGAAAGAGCGAGGTCTTCCAGGTGGTGGTGCCGATCGTGACCTCGACCCGGACCGAGCCGAAACCATGGCTCTGCCCGGCAGTCATGTCGGCGATCTCGTCGCGGAGGTCCTGGGGCAGGGTGATGAAGTGCCAGGCCGTCTCGTCCCACCGCCAGAGCGGGGCGGCGAAGGTGCAGTGCCAGGCGTGAGCCACGCGTCCAGTATGCCGAGAGTCGATGCCCGGGAGCCACGCCTGGGAGCTATGCCGAGCAGCACCCTTGGGCGAGGGGCGGCTCGTCGACCTCGGGTGCCGGGTCGAACAACCCCGCCCCACCGCATACCCCGGTGTCCGGCAGCGTCAGCTCGACGGCCGCGGCCGAGGCGAGGTCACCGTCGATCGCGGCGGCAATCGACCTGACCTGCTCGAAGCCGACCATCGCCAGGAAAGAGCTGGCCCGCCCGTAGGACTTCATGCCGGCCAAGAACAGGCCCGGGTCGCCCTGCTGCAAGACGTCGTATCCGTGGGGGGCCACGGATCCGCAGGAATGCTGGTTGGGGTCGATGCTCGGGGCGAGCCGTCGCGGCGCTTGTAGGCGGGGGTCGAGGTCCAGCCGCGCTTCCGACAGGAACGACAGGTCGGGTCGATAGCCCGTGGCCACGATCACTTCGTCCAACCCGTCGATGGTCCGGCCGTCGGAGCTCGCTAGGGCAAGCCCGTGGCCGCTCCGCTGCACCGCGGCGGTCCGAAAACCCGTCACGACCTCGATCCGTCCCTGGCCGACGGCCCGGTGAACGGCCGTCCCGAGGGCGCCACGCTGGGGTAGCTCGTCGGCGCTCCCGCCGCCGAAGGCGCCCCCCACCTCACCCCGGCGGACGACCCACACGACACGGGATGGCGCGTGTCCGCCCTCGCGCAGGGTCGAAGACGTCAGCGCGATGAGCGAGGTCAGGGCCGAGGCACCGGAGCCGACGACGGCAACAGCCCGGGCGGCATACCGGTCCGGCGTTGCTCGGGGGTCGGGTGTGCCGTAGTGGAGGTGGCGGCCGAGCGCGACCTCGCCGGCCGCGGGATAGCCGTCGGCGGCCAGCGGGTTCGGCATCCCGGTGGTGCCCGAGGCGTCGACGACGGCCGATGCTTCCAGTCGGTAGCTCCGGCCGATCGCACCGGCAGGTCCGGACGACTCGGCGACTGCCACGACGAAGGGCTGGTCCTCTCGCGCGTCGTCGACCACCAGGTCCCGGTCGCGCTTGGCGACCCCGAGCACCCGGTGTCCACACCGCACCCGATCACCCAGGGCCTCAGCTAGTGGGTCAAGGTACAGGTCGGCCCACTCGTGACCGGTCGGGTAGCTGTCGTGCGCGGGGGACCTCCAGCCGCTCCGGCTCAGCAGCTGCTCGGCTGCGGGCGCGATCACCTCGGACCACGGTGAGAACAACCGCACGTGCCCCCAGGAGCGCACGGCCGCAGCAGGCACCGACCCGGACTCCAGGACCACCACATCCTGGCCGCGCTGGAGGAGCTCCGCCGCTGCGGCCAGGCCGATCGGACCGGCGCCGATCACGATGGTCGGCAGATGGTGCGGGATGGTCATGGTGCCTCCGGTACGGCGTCATATTGATATAGGTCGATACAAGAAGTTTGCCTATGTCATCGATCATTGTCAATATGAAGAGGTGGCTCAGCAGACGAAGGTGGGGGAAGGCGGTGCGCAGGGATCGGCCGTCCCCCCGGTCGACACGCTGGCCGTGGTGTTCAAAGCGCTCGCGGACCCGGCGCGACTGCGGCTCTACTCAGCCATCGCGACCCACGCGACACCGACGTGTGTCTGCGACCTTCCGGACGTGGGGGTTGCTCAACCCACGGTGTCCCATCACCTGCGCAAGCTGCGCGAGGCCGGCCTGATCGTGGGTGAGCGGCGCGGATCCTGGGTCTACTACCGAGCGGTGCCTGCGACGTTGGGGGCGGTCAGGGAGTTCGCCCAGGACCACTCCCTGTCTGACGCAGCGCCGTAGCCCACAGGGAAAGCGCCGGAGGGGGTGCTCAGTGCGAGCTGAGGTCGGCTCGGGTCAGGTCGTATCGGCGTCCGGTGACCTCGCTCACGTCCACGCTGACCACCTGGTGTTTTGCCTCGCCGACCCAGGTGGTCAGCGGGAGGTCGTTCGTCGCGCGAGCTGCCTCGCCCTCCAGC
>JBASAN010000310.1:0-24947 GCA_049650625.1 Ornithinimicrobium sp. | reverse complement strand
TGGTCGACGTCCTCAGCGGTAGCTTCGGTGTCACCGGCATCGGCGCTGGCGGCGCTCTTCTTCGCTGCCCGCTTACGTGGCGTCTTCGACGGCGCCTTGCCCGCAGCGGCCTTGGCCGCGGCGCGGGTCGTGCCGGCAGCCGTTGCACCGTCCGTCGGCTCCGCAGAGCCCGAGGACGCATCCTTGGCCTTGGCGGGGGGCGCCTTCTTGGCCACGCGCTTGCGTGGCGCGGCCTTCTTCGCCGGTGCCTTCTTGGCTGGGGCCTTCGTCGCGGGCTGGTCAGCGCTCTCGTCGGAAGCGGCCGACACCTCAGTGGCCGTCTCGGTGATGGTCTCTTCCACAGCGGCATCCTTGGGTTTGGAAACGGGTTTCTTGGCCGCTGCGCTGGCCTTCTTGGCTGCGCGTTTGGTCGCGGGAAGGGCCGACGTCGCGTCCTCACGCACTTCGATGGCGTGGTCACTGAACGTCCGCAACACGGTCGTCTGACCCTTCTTCGGCAGGCCCGAAGTCTCGAGCGCCTCACGAACCTGGGCCAACATCAGAAAGCCGCGGTCCTTGCCCTCCGCCAGCAGCTCGCGCAACTGTGGAGCTGCGAACTCCTGGGGCAGTTCCTTGGTCGAGTCCGATGTGGATTTGGCCGTTGCGGGTGTCACGAGGTGCACCGACTACTTTCTGCGCCAAGACGATGGCACGGGACGACTCTCGGCATAGTCAGACGCGCAGGGATGCGTCTCGACCGAGGTGGTGTTTGGGTGGTCAGGTGGTGCGATCAATCGAGGGGGACCGATCGGCGTCTCACACCATTATAAAACCCCAAAGGGGCAGATATGTTTCCTCGACCGTCACCAGGCCTGTTCTGGGGCCTTCACCGCCAGGACGGGACACGCGGCGTCGAGCAGGACACGTTGCGCATTGGACCCCAAAAAGAGCTTGCCCACCTTCGATCGCCGGCGCAGACCGATCACGATGCAGTCGGCGTCCGTGTCTTCCGCCACCGCGATGAGGTCCTCACTTGGATCCTCCCGCCCCTCGAGCACCCGCACCTCGTGCGCAATGCCCTCTCGGTCCAAGGACTCGGTAATACCGACCAACTGGTCAGCCAACTGACTCGACTCGGTAGCGCCGAAGGCTCGCCCCGAGCGGGCCGACTTGACCACGATCAACTTCAGGCTCCGTAGAACGGCCTCTTGGGCTGCCCTGTCCAGCGCCGCGCGCCCCTCACGGGTGGGCACGTATCCAACGACGATCGACATTGATCCCTTTCCGATACTCGTTTCAACTGCACCGTGAGGCTACACCGGGCGAGGCGGGGCGACAGCCGCACACAAGGCCAGGTCAACAAGGCGGGCCAGCGAGTACGTCGGATCCTCGGCTCTGGCCGCGCCGATGACGACGTTGGCCAGAGCGCCCTCACCGGCCTGCCAAGCCAGGTAGCCGACCAACGAGAGCCACGGAGCCGAACGTCCTGCGGGAGCATAGGCGGCGGCCTGGGTCATGCGTAAGCAGGCAGGACCGTCCACCGTAGGGGGCTGACGTATCACCGAGGCGACGATGCGCCCCTCCTCCGTGTCAAGGACATCCGTGCCGAAATTGCACCAGGGGGCCAGCACACTCAGGACAGCGTCGCGGAAAGCCAGGCTGTCGAGCGCTGCGATCGTGCAGACCAGATCGGTCGCGTCGACGTCGTCGACCCACCCGTCGGCAACGCGCGGCTCCCCCAGGCGGGGCTCCTTCAGGAGTGCCGCCAAGGTGCGGGCGGCACGGCGCCGAGGGTCATGGCCCTCGCCCGTGGCCCGTGGTGCACCCCTGGCCGCATCGGCGCAACCTCGGGCCACCGCCTCCGCCAGGTCCTGACGGGCCGGGCGCAGCAATGCCTCCACCGCTCGACGGTCACGGGCAGGAGCCCGCCCCGACATGACGTAGTCCGCCACCGCCCGCACGTCCGCTGCAGCCGGCAGGTCGAGCCACGCGTCGTCGTCATACTCGGCATCGAGAGGACGCCAGTGGCGACCCCGCACGCGAGCGCAGGCCATCACCGCGACACCGTAGGACCGCGCCCGCTCAGCGACGGCGGTCAGGAGGTCAGTGCCATCGAGCGTTGGCCCGGGTCCGTCCTCGAACGACAGGAGGACGACCATGTCCGTCTCGTTCCTCTGCAGCGCCGGCCCCAGGGCTGCCAGCACCAGCGCGTGCTCCTCCGGTGGGACCAGATCGACTCGAGCGGTCATCACGACGACCCCCCGGGCGCTCGGCGTTGAGGACGGACTCGACGGAGTCTCGTGGAGGCACAGAGCGACCAGCGATGCCGTGGGGTGGTAGCCGATCTGATACGGCACGATCGCGATGGCCTCGGCCACGCCGTGCAATGTGGTCGAACTTGTGGCGCTGAGGATGTCCATACCCGTCAGGGTGTCGCTTCGGACAGGTCACCCGCAGGGCCACCTGTGGACAGCCGAAGATGTGGATGAGCCCTAGATCGCGGAGAACTCCTCGCGCACCGAACCGGCGATACGTCTCATCAGGTAAGTGTCCAGGCCCGCGCCGATCACGCCACCGGCCAGCGGAACCGCCCGTCCGAGGCCAGCCAGGGTGCGGGTCCCGAGTCGCGTGGCCACGCGGAATCCCACGCCCTTGTTGATCACCATCGCGGCAGCCCTCGGCACGCGGCTCACGGCGAGACGCCCCATCGTGCCCCCGCCGGTGACGCCAGCCTTGCGGAGGATGTCGTCGGCGTCGGCACCCAGCAGCGTCAGCATCAGCGCCGTACGAGTCTGGTCGGTGTCGGAGTCATATCCACGCAGCTCGGCGACGCCGGCGGCCATCCGGGCCGCCAGGGCGTAGAAGCCCACGACGTTGGCCGGCAGGGCGACCGGCATCGTGATGAGCCCACCGACTCCGGTGGCGAACCCACCGATCGCGGCGAGCTTGAGGTGGGTCTTCACCAAAGCGTCGACAGCAGCTTCGTCCGAGTCGTGCTCTGCTCGGGCTGAGGCGACCATCTCGGACGCGGAATGCAACGGACCTACACCGTCGATCCCGGCGTCCACGATCTTGCGCACCATGGCCACCGAGGCTCGCGCCGCGTAGGACGTGTCATCGAGCTCCGTCTCCTGCGCCGTGCCTTCGCGGTCTCCATCTTTACCGAACCAACCCATCGGGTTCTCCTGACTCCTAGGCGCACCATCGTGTCGATCGGGATGACAGTACCCGTGCGTAAGATTCTGTGCATGAGCGCACCGGTGCAGCCGACTCAGTCAGCAAGCAAGGGCGGCGGTGCCTCTCGGATCGTGGGCGTGGTGGCGCTCGTCGCCGCGGTCCTGGCAGTCGTGCTGATCGTGCTGGGTGTGGTGGGTCTGGCCCGGACCGCCACCCCCAACATGCAAGGCTTCAACGCGGGCGCAATCATTACGGTCAGTGACAGCGGCGCGTCGATCTACGCGCGCTCGGACGCGGAGCGCACTCGGACCGTCTGCACGGTTGGCGACGGCGGCGACATCACCACCCTGGAACGACCCACCAGCGAGTTCAGCGTCGATGTGTCCGGAAGCGACTTCTACGAGGTGGCCCGCACCCCGGCGTCCTTGGTGCCGGGCAGCTATCCGGTGCGCTGTGAGGGCACCACCGCCGCCCTGTATATCGGGCCCTCAGCCCCGTCGACCTCGGCGTCCGGTCTGCTGGGACCGGTGAGCCTGGTCGGTGGAGTGGCGCTGGCCCTGCTCGCCCTCGGACTGGGCGTGGTTGCCGTGGTCCTCCGGTGGATGCGCCGCAAGCCCGCAGACGGACCGAGTGGCTACCCCTACGCCTCGGGCGTTGCCCAGCCGGGAGACACCTCTCCCTATGCCAGCCCCCCGGACCCCGCCGCATCACCCTACGCAGCACCCTCTGCACGGGACCCCTACGGAACGCAGTCGTCGGGGCATCAGCCGTACGGTCAACAGGGGCAGGCCCCTTACGGCCAGCCACCGTCAGGCCAGCCGACCTTCGAGCCCCCGACGGCTGGGCGAGGCTCACCGAGCTCGTCGGCCTACACACAGCCGATCCACCAGGGCACCCCTCCCCCGCCTCCCCCCTCATGGACCACCGCGCCGTCTGAGCCCACCCAGGCCATTGCCTACGGACAGGGTCGCTACGCGCCCCCGCCGCAGCCGAAGGACGACGACGTCGTGGCGGAGGGGACGGGTGACAGCGACCAGTCGGCTCATCTCCCCGACGACGCACCCCCCGAAGGACCGATGCGCGACGCGCCGGAGCGGGATGAGCAGTCCCCGGATCAACGTCCTTCGGGAACGTCCTATCCGCCGCCCCCACCTCCGCAGTAGTCAACTGCCGGCATCGCGTAACGCAAGCACGCGCGCCACGAATGTCGTGGCGCGCGTGTCGTAGCCCCTCGCGGCTGCGGCTACGAGGCGTCGGGCTCCTCGGGGGTGCTCTCCCGCAGGAACTCCTCGAACTCGGCGCCGATCTCCTCGGCCGACGGCAGATCAGCCTCTTGGGCGGCCAGGACGTTGCGCTTGCGTTGCCCCTCCAGGAACTGGTCGTACCGCTTCTCCAGCTCGGCGACCGCCTCACCGATCTCCGGAGATGCTGCCACCTGCTCGGTGATCTCAGCACGGTTCACCCCAGCCGCAGCAACAAGGTCGGAGGTGGGCATCTGCAGGTCGGTCAAGCCGAGGAACGCATCGAGTGCGGCCACCGCGGCGTCACCGAAGGAGGACTCGGCGAGGTAGTGGGGGACGTGCACGGCCAGGCCCATGGTGTTCAGACCTTCCTCCCCCAGACGAAGATGGAGCAGGGACTCCGCACTTGCCGGGACCTTCACCTGCCCGAACATCGGCTGGTTTCCCACGATGAGGTCGTTGTCACTGGCAAACCGAGTCATGCTGACCGGCCGGGTGTGTGGCACCGCCATCGGAATGCCGTGGGCCGAGACCACGGTGCGCACGCCGAACGCCAGACACAGCTGGTGAACCGCCTTGGCGAAGGCTTCCCACTGGTAGTCCGGCTCGTCACCGTGCAGGAGCAGGAAAGGTTGCCCGGTCGCGTCGAGCACGCGGTACAACACCAGAGATGGATCGTCGTAGTCGACCCAGTGATCGGTGTCGAAGGTCATCAAGGGTCGGCGCGAGCGATAGTCGATGAGCTGGTCCATGTCGAAGGACGCGACCACATCATGCTCGAGGGTGTCCAGAATGTGCTGTGTCACCTGTCCCCGGACCTGTCCGGCGTCCATGAACCCGTCGATCGACACGTGCAGAAGTGGCGCATGCAGCGGCTGCACTTCGGCGTCGGTTTCAAGCCTGAACAGTGGAGAGTGAGGGGTCACCTGGAGTCCTTTCGGGTCGATCCGTCTCCGTCGATATCTCAACGTACCCAGCGCCACACCCATTCCGCAGGACCTCTGCATGATTCGGTGATACATACGGAGCATGACGATCTACGACTCCCCCGCGACGGTCTTCCACGACCTGGAAGCCTTTGTCGACCACGCGCGCCTGGACGGCTTGGCCCTGTCGCCGGACGGGACGCGACTGGTGACCACCCTGTCGACGCGCAACGACGCCCACACCGCATACGTCAGCGCGTTGTGGCAGGTCGACCCCGCTGGCGAGGCTCCGGCTCATCGGTTGACGCGCAGCGCCGAGGGGGAGAGCAAACCAGCCTTCACCACGACCGGCGACCTGCTTTTCACCTCCGCACGCGCCCATGCCCCGGACGACGCAGACGCGACCCCTGGGGATAGCGCCCTATGGCGGCTGCCGGCGGCCGGCGGCGAAGCTGAGATCGTGCTGCATCGACGCGGCGGTGTCACCTCGGCTGTTGCCGCCACCGACGCTGAGATCGCCGTGATCACGGCCCCCGTCATGGCGGGAGCAGAGTCCGAGGAGGCCCATGCCGAGGCCCATGCCGCCCGGTCCACGGCGGAAGTGAAAGCGATCTTGCATCGGGGGTACCCCGTGCGGTTCTGGGACCACGACATCACGCCGGAGCACCCTCGGCTCTTCACCCTGAGGGGAGACAGCTTCCACCGACTCGACGTGGACCCCCACCTCAGCCTGCATGAGCAGAAGGCCATGATCAGCCCGGACGGTCGGTTCATCCTGAGCACCGCGGTGGCCTTCGAGGAGCGCGCGGAACAGCGCACGATCCTGCTGCGGATCGACACTGACACCAACGAGTCGACGCGGCTCGTCGATGAGCCGGACCATGATGTCAACGCAGCGCTGATCAGCCCCGATGGCACCACCGCCGTGCTGTCGATGAGCCCCAAGAGCAGCCCTCAGTCGGCGCCACGGCCGACCCTGTGGCTGATGGACACCGGCACGGGAGAACGGACCGCGCTGGCGCCCGGCTGGGACCGGTGGGCGAGCCCGGTGGCGTGGCTCCCGGACGGATCCACGGTCCTGGTCACGGCGGACGACGCCGGCGCTGGGCCGGTGTTTGCCATCACCGTCAGCACCGGTGACGTCGTCCCCGTGACCTCCGACGGAGCGACCTACTCCTCGGTCGTGGTGTCACCTCACGGTGATGCCTCGGTGGCCTACGCGGTGCGCAGCAGCCCGGCGTTCCCGGCCGAGGTGGTCCGACTCGAGCTGGCCACCGGCGAGGTCACCGCCCTGCCCGGCCCGGTCGAGCGCCCAAGCCTGCCGGGTCACGTGGAGGATGTGACCGCCGACGCCGCCGACGGGACGCCCGTGCGCGGATGGCTCGCCCTCCCCGACTCGGGGAACGGGCCCGCTCCGTTGCTCGTCTTCATCCACGGTGGGCCGCTGAGCTCACACAACGCCTGGACCTGGCGGTGGAACCCTTGGACGTTCGTCGCCCAGGGGTATGCCGTCCTGTTGCCCGACCCCGCCCTGTCCACCGGCTACGGTCAGGACTTCATCGAGCGGGGCTGGGGCGCCTGGGGTGACAAGCCGTACACCGACCTGATGACCTTGACCGACGCGGTCGAGCAGCGGGATGACATCGACGCCAACCGCACCGCAGCCCTCGGCGGTTCGTTCGGTGGCTACATGGCGAACTGGATCGCGGGGCATACCGACCGGTTCGACGCCATCGTCACGCACGCCTCGCTGTGGGCTCTGGACGGTTTCGGACCCACCACGGACGCGTCGTTCTACTGGCAGCGCGAGATGACCGACCAGATGGCCCTGGAGCACTCGCCGCACCGCTTCGTCGAGCAGATCACCACGCCGATGCTCGTCATTCACGGCGACAAGGACTACCGGGTGCCGATCGGTGAGGGTCTTCGGCTCTGGTACGAGCTGCTCGCCAAGTCCGGGCTTCCTGCCGGCCCCGACGGATCGACCGTCCACCGCTTTCTGTACTTCCCCAACGAGAACCACTGGGTGCTCACGCCCCAGCACGCCAAGGTCTGGTACGAGGTGGTGATGGCGTTCCTCAGCGAGCATGTGCTGGGCACGCCCCCGGTGCAGCCGCCGGCCGTCCTGGGCACTGGCGGCACGCTCAGCTGATCGACCACCGGGTCTTGCTGGCCCACTGCTGGGCGCGGACCAAAGCTTTGGCTGACCACTCCTGCTTGGCGTGGAGGTAGTCCGTGCCACTTCGTCCCGCGCGCGTTGAGGAAGCCTTCAGCGCGGCATAGTCGCCACGGGCAGAGGGAGTCGCGCGCAACCAGTCGCGGACCAGCAGCGCTTGCCGGCGTTCATCACTATCGGCTGCTCGCAGATGGACTTGCGCGAGCTGGTGCGGGTCCGCCCCGAGCAGAAGGCGCTCTGTCGTTGCCGCGGCCGCCGGGAGTCCAGACGCCTGGTCCTGCTGAGCGTCTGGCGGAGATACGAAACCCGCTGCGGCCAGACCGTGCTGCACGTCTGCGGCGTCGACGTCGCCCAGCGACCGCACCGCCACCTGCAGGTCGATCTCGTCCCGAGCGGGGAGGTCGGCGACCGCCGTGCTGCCGACGTGTTCAACGGCGACGGCGCGCTCACCCAGGACGTGGCGCACGCGGCCCATCAGACGCTCGGCCTGCGCGGGCCAGGTCGGGTCCGGTGGGTGGATCGTCGGGAGGTCAGGGCGTGGCGCGGGTCGACGGTCGCGGACGTTTCGTTCGAACGGCAGGATGCGCTCATCCCAGAGGGCGTCCAGACTCAGGAGCAGATCGGCCACGCCGGCGTCGTTAGGCAGCCACACGTCGGCAGCGGCCCGTCGTTCCTCGTCCTGGGCCTGGCTGCGGATCCGCGATCGGGCATCCTCGGGATCCATCCCCCGCTGGTCGACCAGGCGGCGAAGGCGCTCGTCCTGGTCTGTTCCTACGATGACGACCAGGTGGTATGCGGGTCCCATCGCCTTCTCGACCAGGAGCGGGACATCGTGGAGGACCACCGCGTCACCCGGGGCCCCGGCGATGAGCTCGGCGGTTCGCGCGGCAATGCGCGGGTGCGTGATGCTCTCCAGCCTTCGGCGCGAGTCCCCGTCGGCGAAGACCATCGCGCCGAGAACGGGCCGGTCCAGGGCGCCGTCGCCGGTGAGGACGCGGTCCCCGAACGCCTCGACGATCTCGGCTAGACCGAGAGTGCCCGGCGCGACGACCTCGCGAGCAATCGCGTCACTGTCCACCAGGAAGGCTCCCCGGGAGACGAGGTGCTCGGCGACCGTCGACTTGCCCGATCCGATACCTCCGGACAGTCCGACCCTCAACATGGTGCCACCCTAGAGCCGTCTACCCTGCGGCGCTGTCCTCGACCCGGTCCATCGCGGCGTAGATCCGCTGTGGGGACACCGGCGCAGGCGTGCCCAATCGCTGGGCAAACAGGGAGACGCGCAGCTCCTCGATCTGCCACCCGATCTCGATCACGTCGTCGTCCAGGCGGCGGTGCGGTGGGAGATTGCGGACCAGAGCATCGAGCTCCTCGCGCACCACCTGCACCTGCTCCATCCGTTCGGCATCGCGGGCCAGGTCCTGCACCCCCTTGTCCAGGCGCTCACCCATGGCCCGGAGATACACCAGGAGGCGGGGCAGCCTGCGATAGCCCGTCGCGGCGACGAAGCCGGGGCGGATCAGACTGGACAGCTGGCGCTGCACGTCCTCCTTCAGCGGTCGCACTGCAGGGGCGCTCAGGCGGTCCAGGCGGGTGGACACCTCTCGCGACTGGTCCAGGATGGGAGCCACAGTGCCCACGATGTCCAGCACCTTCGGGGTGCTCTGCTGGCGCACGGTCGCCACGGCAGCGTCGAAGTCGGACGCGGTGCGCACCCCACCGTCCGGCATGCCGGCGATGACCGAGTCCACCGCCGCGGCCAGAACGTCCTCCAGCAGGGCCGGCACCGAGCCGTGGGGGTTATGCCCCAGGCTCAGCTTCTGCTGGTTGTCGAGCAGAGCCAGCACCCGCTTCCAGGGAGGACTCGTCGCCAGCAGGAGCAGCCTGCGGACCCCGATAGCGGTGGCCCGATCAGCCTCCGACCTGCTCGCCAGAACTCGGATGTCCACGGCGTTGCCCGTATCGACCAGAGCCGGGAAGCCCAGCACCGTTCGCCCGCCCACCTGCTGCTCGAAGGTGCTCGTCAAAGTGCCGAAGTCCCAGGTGCTCAGCCCGGTGCGCTCGATCGAGGCGGCCGCGGCGGCCATGCTCGAGCGCACGGCCGGAGCGAGCTCCGCCTGAAGCATCGACAGGTCCTTGCCGCTGCCCAGCTCCTCGATGGCTGTGGTGGCACGGTGAGATCGAGCTCCGCTCCGGCGAGCGCGCTCGACGACGAAGGTGGGCCTCAAGTGGCTCGGCACCCGGTCCCAGTCCATGTCCGTGGGTCGCACTCGGGCGGGGCCGACGCTGCTGAGAGCATGAGCCAACGCCGTGGTGATCGACCCCTGGTCGGGATGCATTCGGCGCAAGGCTGCCCGCGCGTGGTCCGGGGCCGGGACGTAGTTGCGGCGGAGGTCTTTGGGCAACGACTTGATCAGAGCGATGACCAGCTCCTCGCGCATACCAGGCACGTGCCAGTCGAATCCGGAGTCGTCCACCCGGTTCAACACTTCCAGTGGGACATGGACGCTCATGCCGTCGTTGGCGGCACCAGGCTCGAAGTGATAGGTCAGCCTCAGCTCCAGGTCCCGGTAGGTCCAGCTGCCCGGGAAGTCCCGGTCGCTCACGCCGTCCCCGAGCACCAGCAGGTCCTCAGTGAAGGTCAGCAACTCCGGCTCGGAGCGAGCGGCCTTCTTCCACCACCGGTCGAAGTGCGCGCCGGAGACCACCTGCGCCGGCACCCTCTGGTCGTAGAAGTCCACCAGTGTCTCGTCATCGACCACGATGTTGCGTCGTCGCGCTCGCGCTTCGAGATCGCTGACCTCACCGAGAAGCGCACGGTTGTGTCGCAAGAACTCGTGCCGGTTGTCCCAGTCGCCTTCGACGAGGGCATGCCGGATGAACAGGTCTCGGGACGTCTGGGGCTCGATACTGCCCAGGGCCACCGGTCTCCCGGCGACGAGCGGCACGCCGTAGAGGGTGACGCGTTCGTTGGCCACGGCACTGGCTCGCTTCCGTGACCAGCGAGGCTCGGCATACGAGCGCTTCACCAGATGAGCAGCCGCGGACTCGATCCACGACGGGTCGACCCGCGCGTTGACCCGGGCCCAGAGTCGGGTGGTCTCCACCAGCTCTGCGGTCATCACCCAGTCGGGGTTCTTCCGGTGCAGGGTGGACCCGGGCTGGAGGTGGAACTTCGCGTTGCGCGCCCCGACGTACTCCCGCTTGTCTCGGTCGTAGAGCCCGACCAGTGACAGCAGGCCCGGGACCAGGGACTGGTGCACCCGATCGGGTGTGGCCGGACTCGAGTTCATCTTCAGATCGAGCGACTTCGTGGCCCGCCGGACCTGTGTGTGCAGGTCCTGCCACTCACGCACCCGCAGGTAGTGCAGGTACTCGCGTTTGCACATGCGGCGAAAGGCACTCCCGGACAGCGCCTTCTGCTGCTTCTGGAGATAGTTCCACAGGTTGAGCAGGGTGATGAAGTCGCTGTCGTCGTCCTTGAACCGAGCGTGCTGCTGGTCGGCCTGAGCCTGCTTGTCGCTGGGCCGCTCACGGGGGTCCTGGATGGACAGCGCGCTGGCGATCACCAACACCTCGGCCAACGCACCGTTCCGGTCGGCCTCGACAAGCATCCTGGCCAACCGCGGGTCGACCGGCAGCGCCACGATCGCCTTCCCGTAGGCGGTCAACCGCTTGCGCGGGATGTGCGCCGGGGCGTCCGGGTCGATGGCCTGGAGCTCCTCGAGCAGACGCACACCGTCGGCGATCTGTCGAGGGTCCGGAGGTTGCAGGAACGGGAAGCGCTCGATGCGCCCCAGTCCCAGATCGGTCATTGCCAGGATGACGCTGGCCAGGTTGGTCCGCACGATCTCGGGGTCCGTAAACTCCGGACGGTCCTCGAAGTCGTCCTCGGCGTACAAGCGGATGGCGATGCCATCGGCCACGCGACCGCATCGTCCCGATCTCTGGTTGGAGCTGGCCTGGGAGATCGGCTCGATCGGCAGCCGCTGCACCTTCAGCCGTTGGCTGTACCGGGAGATCCGCGCGGTGCCGCTATCGACCACGTAACGAATGCCCGGGACCGTCAACGAGGTCTCCGCCACGTTGGTGGCCACCACGATCCGTCGTCCACCGTGTCGGGAGAACACCTGGTGTTGCTCCGACGCTGAGAGTCGACCGTAGAGCGGCAGGATCTGGGTGTCGCCCAGGCCCAAGCCGGCCAGCGCGTCGCAGGCGTCGCGGATCTCTCGCTCCCCCGAGCAGAAGACCAGGATGTCCTGCGGCCCACCGTCGGAGGCGCTCGGGTGGGTCCACAGCTCCTCGACCGCGTCGCAGATGCCCGCGACCTGGTCGATCTCGATGTCGGTGGGCGACCCGTCCTTGGCCGGGGGGCCAGGACGGGTCAGCGGGCGGTAGGCCACCTGCACCGGATAGGTCCTTCCGGAGACCTCGACGATCGGCGCCGGTGTGCCGTCCGGGGCTGCGAAGTGCTCCGCAAAGCGCTCCACGTCGATGGTGGCGGAGGTGATGACGACCTTGAGGTCCGGGCGGCGAGGAAGGAGCTGCTTCAGGTAGCCGAGGATGAAGTCGATGTTCAGACTGCGTTCGTGTGCTTCGTCGATGATCAGCGTGTCGTACTTGCTGAGGTTCTTGTCACGGTGCAGCTCCGAGAGCAGGATGCCGTCGGTCATCACCTTGATCACCGTGTCGTGCCGGGAACGGTCGGTGAACCGGACCTGGTAGCCGACGGTCGTGCCCAGCTCGACCCCCAGCTCTTCGCTGATGCGCTCGGCCACCGCCCGTGCCGCGATGCGGCGAGGCTGAGTGTGCCCGATGGTCCCTTCGATCCCGCGCCCGAGCTCCAGGCACATCTTCGGGATCTGCGTGGTCTTGCCCGAACCGGTCTCCCCCGCCACGATCACCACCTGATGGGCGCCGATGACGTCGAGCAGGTCGTTCTTGCGGGCTACGACGGGAAGGTCTTCGGGATAGGGGATGCGGCTGGGCACGGCCGCACGTCGGGCCGCGACATCGGGCGAGCTCGACTGGCTCCGTCGACGGCGGGTCCTCCCGGTCGCCTCGCTCACACGACCACGCGTTCAGCACGCGGACCTTCGGTCGGTCCCTCGGCGCGGCCCAGGCCGCGGCATTCTGATTGGTGAGCGGCACGGTGCGGCTGTGAAGGATCGACCACGGTCACCCTTTCCGCCTTGTCTCCAGCGAACGACGCTCACCCTGCCGCCCGTTCAGAAGCGACCCGCCAGACTCTAGTCCAGCCCTGCGATCCCACCCTTGCGGCCTCGCCTTGCGACGTTCTAGCCCGGAGCCGTCCCGCTTGCGGGCCTGGCCACCGCGTCCCCCGGCCGCTGGACCTAGACCGCGGGCCTTCGTCCCCGAAGGCCCGATGGTGCCCTGGGCAAGAGCTGGGGCCGGCCATCGGCGAGCAGGTGAGCGCTCAGCAGGGTGAACCCAAGCTCTGTGCACGCGTCGATGAGCGTCTGGTGCAGCGCGCGATCCTCGTCGGTGAAACGCGGATGCTGGTGCACGATGGCGATGACGAAGGTGCGCTCCCGTTCCCCGCCGGATGCTCCTCGCAGCAGAGCCTTGACCGTCTCGTGGCGATCCAAGACCGGCACCGGCCCCCGCACGAAGATCGGCTGGGCCAGCGTCAGATCATCCCTGAGCACCAGCACCGCGAGACCGCCGTGCAGTCGATCGGCATTGCTGACGCACAGGTCGAGCACGTCGTGCACCAAAGGGACAGTCGTCAGCGGTAGCCGGGGCCAGTGTGCCGGAAGGTCGGTGAAGGACATGCCCCCAGAGTCGGGCGCACCGGCACCACGTCCTGAAGTGTGTCCACAGCGGCGGAAGATGTGGACAGGGCTGAGGGGCTAGGTCAACACCTGGGTGAGGGCATGCAGCGTCACCCCGACGAGGGCACCCACCACGGTGCCGTTGATCCGGATGAACTGCAGGTCACGACCGACGTGCAGCTCGATGCGCCGTGCCGCCAGATCACCATCCCAGCGCTTGATGGTGGCGGTGATCACTCCGGTCACCTCGATGCCGTACTGCTCAACCACCGCCAGCACCGCATCGGCAGCCCAGGCGTCGAGCCGGTTGCGCAGGGTCTCGTCAGTCGTGAGTCGAAGGCCGAAGGCTCCGAGCTCCCCAGCTATACGGGTCCGCATCGGCCCCGAGGCGTCTCCCAACGCCTCGTCGAGGACCGTCCGGAGGGCCTCCCAGAGGTCCACCGCTGTGTTGGCAACCTGTGGGTGGTCCAACACGTGGGCTTTGAAGGCCTCAGCCCGAGCCATCGTGTCCGCATCGTGCTGCAGGTCCTGCGCAAACGTGGCCAGGTAGGAGTCGATGGCTCGGCGCACCCGGTGCTGCGGATCGTCCCGCACCTCCTGCGCCCAGCTCAGGACCTCCGCATACACCCGCCCCGTCACACGCTCATCCACCCACCCGGGAGACCACCAGGGGGCACGGGAGGACACCATCCGCACGACATCCTCAGGGTGGTCCCGGAGCCAGGAGTGCAACTCCCGGGCCGCAATATCGACCACGCCGTGGTGGGCGCGATCCGCGACCACTGCCTCCAGTAGGTGGCCGGCCAAGGGGCTGACCGGCTCCTCGCGAAGCCGCGGGATCAGCGTGTCGCCGAGGAGGGACTCTGCGTCCTCACGCGAGATCCCCCGCAGCACGGTCTGCGCCCAGGGCACGGCCTCGGCGACCACTCGCTCTGCGTGGTGCGGGTCCCCCAGCCACTGGCCGATCCGGGCCACCACGTCGGCATCGAGGTATCGCTCGCGAAGGGTCTGCGGACTCAGAAAATGCTCGGAGACGAACTGCTCCAAGCCTTGAGCCAGCGTGTCCTTGCGCCGCGGGATCAGCGCCGTATGCGGGATGGGAAGACCGAGGGGATGCCGAAAGATAGCGGTCACCGCGAACCAGTCCGCGATGGCACCGACCATCGCCGCCTCGGCACCGGCGTGGACGTAGCCGAGCCACCCGCCACGGTCCAACGTCGCCAGGAAGACCAACGCCGCCAGCGCAAGAAGACCAGTCGCTAGGAGGCGCATCCTGCGCAGGTCGGCGGCACGCACGTCGTCACTGACCCACACGGCTACCCCCCGCCGCGTCGACGAACCGGCACAACGCGTTGACCGCCCTGAGCTGTTCCGGGGTGTTGACCGGGGCCTCCAGCAAGGCCGGACTGGCGACGATGATCGCCATCGCCTTCGCCCGGGAGACCGCGACGTTGAGTCGATGGGTGTCGTAGAGGAAGTCGACCCCGCGAGGCGCATCTGCCGCGCTTGAGGACGCCATCGTGTAGATGACGACCGCAGCCTCACGGCCCTGGAACTTGTCGACGGTGCCCACGGCCACTTCCGACGGAAGGACCTCCATCAGCGTCGCCACGTGGGCGTTGTACGGCGCGACGACCACGACGTCGCGGGCGGTGAGGGGCTCCTCGTGGCCTTGGGCATCGACCCAGCACCCCTGCAGCAACCGGGTCACCAGGTCTGCCACCACCTGCGCCTCGAGCACGTTGTCGTTGCTGTAGCCGACATGTGGGACCGGAACCCACCGTAGGCCGGCGCCGTTGGCGTCGACGCGGGGCTGGTCGGAGCTGGCCGCGCCCGGCATACCCGTCAGTCGTTGTCGGTCGAGCCCCGGCGAGGACCCCAGTCGGTCGTCGTACGACATCGTCGAGACGAACGCGGTGATCGCCGGATGCATGCGCCACGTTCGGTCCAGGAACACTCCGCGCCCTTCGGGCATGACCGACGCACCGTCGAGCATGTGCTCGAGCGCAGAGACCTCGGCGCCATCCGGATGAGCGCCGTTCGAGGGGGAGGCCAGCTGCTGTGGATCCCCGAGAAGCACGATCGAGCGCGCCGCTCCCGCGACCGCCAAGGCGTTCGCCAAGGAGAACTGACCGGCCTCGTCGATGATCAGCACGTCGACGCTGTCCCGCATCTGAGGCTGCGCCCACAACCAGGCCGTCCCTCCGACCAGGCGCACCCCCGCCGGGCCCAGCGCCTCCAGCACATCGTCGATGGAGGTCGTCAGGAGGACCACATCATCGGGGTCGAGCTCGTCGGGCATCTGCGCGGCGGTGATCTTGCGCAGGGCGGATCGACCCGTCTTGCGCAGCAGCTGGTCCAACACGCTGTGCGAGTTGGCGGTCACCCCCACCCGCAGACCCGCGTCCAGCAGATCGCGCACGAGGTGCTGACCGGCATAGGTCTTGCCTGACCCCGGGGGCCCCTGCACGGCCAGGACCTGTCCCGAGAGCTGGACGCCGCAACGTCGCACCACATCCACTGCGTTCTCGGCGTCAAGGGGCCGAAGATCCACGGGGACCACCCGATCCAACAACGCCCGGCCGGCGCCTCCTCCCCCCGCCAGAACCTGGGCGCCGAGGTCCATCAATGCCTCTCGCAGGACCACGTTGTTGACCCAGTCGTGGCTGACCAGTGCGCTGGCCGGGACCGGCGGATTGGCCTTACCGCGTTTGATGTCGATCCATCCTGCGTCCAGGTCCACCGCCACGGTCTCTCCGACCCCGACGTGAGCCCGGGCGTCGTGCATCGTCTTGCTGACACGCGCTTCCTGCGGAGGAAAGCTGTAGCGCCATCGGTAGGAGCGCTTGATCTCGCCCATCTGGACGGGCGCCTTCAGCCCCCCCAGGGTGCTGCGATCCTCGATCAGCTCGTCGTCACTCATCGAGCCTGTCCTGAAGTAGTCCCACCAGACCTGCTTGTCCTCTCGGCGGTGCCAGCCGAGGCAGCCGGCCAGGAGGGGGTGGCCCGCCTCGCGCAGCTGTGCCGCGAGGGCGTTCTCGGCCTGGACCGCGTCGCTGTCGACGGCTTCGACGATGGACTGCTCACTCGGCCGCGGTGGGGCCCCGTCCGGGTGGCCCGCAAGGTCGTCGCGGCGGGCTTCGAGCCAGTTGTGCAGGGCCAAGGTGCTGCGTACGTCGTCGTAGTTGTAGTTCGCGATCGCGGCCAGGACGGTGTCGTCCCTCCGCCCGCTCGCCACCCACTTCTCGTACTCGACGACCGAGGAGAGTGCGTTGTCGACCGTGCCGGACCGCGCCGTGTCCCAGTAGTACGCCTCGAGCTTCTTGATGGAGTAGGACTCCTTGGAAATTTGCACGCCCTGGCGCACGACCGCGTAGAGGTCGACGAAGCGCTCCCCCCGCAACAGCATGTCGAGCTGAGTCTCGGCCACCCCTTCTCGGGAGGTCAGACGCTTGAGCGCTGCCTGCTCGTAGTTGGCGTAGTGATAGATGTGCATCCCGGGGTGCTCGCGCCATCGAGCCAGCAGCCAGTCCAGCAGGGAGGACACCATGGTCGACTCGGCCGCGGCGTCATGCGCCCACCACTGATGGAACGTCTCGTCGCGGTCGCAGAGGCCCGCAAGGTACTCCAGCCCCTGCCCGCCGGGGGCGAACGGGTTGCCTTCGAAGTCGAGGTAGACATCGCCCGGGTCGGGCTCGGGCAGGAGCCCCAGCCCTTCAGCCGCTTTCGCCGGCCACAACTCGTAGGCCGGTCGGCCGGTGGTGCGTTCGCTCACCTGGAGTCGAGCCTGGCCGGTCAGCCGGACTCGAGTGGTCGGGCTGAGAGCGGCTTGCACCCGCGGGTCGTCCGGGCCCGCTTCGACCAATCTCGCCACGGTCGGGATGCCCGCCTCGATCAATCGAGCACGCTGGTCGGTGCGCATCCCGGCCACGACTCCCAAGTCGTCCTCGGCGCGCCACTGCGCGGAGCATCTCGGGAGCCAGCGGCACTGAGGGCAGTAGCTGTTGGGCACCGCTTGCGTCGGTGTCCGTTCCTCGATGGCCCTGACCAGCCGAGCGCGCACCCTAGCGGCGTAGGCATCCACGTCGACCAGACGCCACGGATGGCTCGTGTTGTCGCCGGCGATCACGGTGAGCTGCCGAGGGGCTACCCCTTGCACCTGCGTGAGGCGCACCGCGTACGTGGCCATCTGCAAAAGCGCTGGCACTTTGAGCCGTCGCGCCAACTTGGTGTCCGCAATGTCGTAGGACCACGACCCGAAACGGCCGGGTCGCTCGACCCGGAGCAGAAAGTCGGCGAAACCCACCCAGTGACCGTCGAAGAGCGCGGCCTGGAAGATGACGTCCGCTCCGCCCTGCATCGCCTCGATGGTGCGCACTTCCCGCTCGGCCAACGTCAGGCCCTCATCCGGGATCTCGGCCACCGTGACGCCCTGGCCGTACAGGGAGTCGAGGTATGCGCGCTCATGCTCGAGGCCTTTGTCGAAGATGAGCTGCAGCTGCGCGTCCACACCGTCCGCGGGTCGGTCCAGCCGCCCTTGGGCTACGGCCAGATCGAGCGTCGTGACGTGGGGGCATGCGACGTGTTTGGTGACGTCCGTGGCGCTGAGCACCAAGCGCCCGTCACGGTGCTGCATGCTCGACTCCCCTCATGGTGAAACTCTGACACACCGCACCCACAGACCTTCTCGACCCAAGCTCGATGAACCCCCGCACGTACACTTCAGCCCACGACGAAGTCGGCGGACGAGCTGGCAACCGGCCCCGATCTCAGGGCCACAAGCACGACGAAAGGCTGCACTGCATGAGCACTCCTCCCCCGTCCTACGGGCCCTACGACCCCGACGGGCGTGACCAGCCGCCAAGCCCCTACGGCTACGACGCATCGGCGCAGCCCGTGGAGCAAGGGCACCACGGCCCCGTTCACAGCGACCGGGGAACGAGCGAGGAGCAGGCGCCGCCGAACTATCCGTCGGCGCCTGCCTATGCCGGTGGTCCTCCACCGCAAGAGGTCGACAACAACCTGGGAATCATCGCCTTGATTACCGGACTCGTCGGCCTCCTGGTGCTGCCCCCGGTGGCCATCGCCGCCATCGTCTTCGGCCGCAAGTCCCAGGCCGCCGCCGCCGCAGGTCGCGCGACCAACGGCAGCCTAGGAACCGCTGGCTTCGTGATGGGCATCATCGGGACCATCCTGTTTGCGCTCTACTTCGTCCTCGGCATTCTGCTGGTCATCGCGATCGCCGGCGTCGGGCTGGCCAACTTCTGACCTCCTGCTACCTCCGGGGCGCGGTGCCCGTCACGGTGAGTCGAGGCCGCCGTTCACGTTGAGCGTCTCACCGATGACGTAGCTGGACTCCGCGGAAGCCAGGAAGACGTAGGCAGGGGCGAGCTCGACCGGCATACCCGCTCGTCCCAGAGGGGTTCCGATCCCGAACTCCGGGATGGCGTCCTTGGGCTGCCCCTCCACGACCTGAAGTGGCGTCCAGATAGGACCCGGCGCCACCGCATTGACCCGGATACCGTTCGGCGCACACTGCTTGGCCAGTCCCTTGGTGAAGGCGTTCATGGCCGCCTTCGTCGTCGCATAGTCGACCAGATGCTCGCTCGGACTGTACGCCTGCACCGACGAGCTCTGGATGATGGAAGATCCCGGAGGCATATGCGGCAAGGCCGCTTTCGTGATCCAGAACATCGCGTACACATTGGTCTTCATCGTGGCATCGAACTGCTCGTCGGACAGGTCGCCCAACACGGGCTCCGTGACCTGCTTGCCGGCGTTGTTGACCAGGATGTCCAAGCCTCCGAGCGCGTCCACGGCGGTGCTGACCAGTTCGTCGCAGAAGCCCCGGTCAGTGATGTCGCCGGGAATGGCAACAGCGGTGCGCCCCTCGCTCTCGATGAGGGCCACCACGTCCCTGGCATCGGACTCTTCGGATGGCAGGTAGTTGATCGCCACGTCGGCGCCCTCGCGGGCGAACGCAATGGCGACGGCGCTTCCGATGCCCGAGTCACCACCCGTGATGAGCGCTTTGCGCCCGGTGAGGCGACCGGTTCCCCGGTATGAGGTCTCGCCGCGGTCGGCCTTCGGGTCGAGATCCCGATCCAGCCCCGGCATGTCCTGATCCTGCTTCGGTGGGGTGATCTGGGGGTGGCGGTCCACCGGATTGTTGAAAGTGAGCTGGTCTGAAGTCATGGCTCCAGGCAAACACGGCACTGCGCGCGGCGCGACCGGAGGGCGAGGCTCTAGGCGAGCCGGACCACTGGACCTAGGATGAGCAGATGAAGAGGTTTGGGGCGATCTTGTTCTGGCTCGGGCTGGTCATCACCATCATCGGGGTGGCGGTGTCCATCTTCGGGGGGTCTCGAGCGTTCAACGCCGTCTCCTCCGTCGTGGATGACGCGGCCGTCATGCCCCCCGGGGGGGCGACGGTGCAGATGGACGAAGGCGAGACGCGCACCATCTTCGAGCAGACCGACGGCGACCAGGCCACCGCGGTCTGCCAGGTCGGTGGGCCCGACGGTGAAGTGGTGCCACTGGACGCCTCGTCCGGCCTGAGCGGGAGCCTCGGGGACGTCTCCTACGCTGAAGTGGGCGCGTTCGAAGCGACCCAAGCCGGCACCTACCAGGTGCAGTGCACGGGTGGTGGCACGACGCTGATCAGCCCCGCGGTGGACTTCGGGACGGTCGGAAGCGGCGCGCTGGGGTTGATCGGGGGCATCTTGGGCGTCGGCCTCGGACTGCTCCTCCTGCTGATCGGCGCGGTCCTGTGGTTCATCGGTCGGTCCAACGCCAAGAAGGCCGCCGGGAGACCCACCTCTGCAGGCACGTACGGAAGCGACGGCTACACCACCCCACCCCCACCCCCGGGGGCGGGCTCGCCACCGTCGTACGGATCACCCGAGCAGCCCCGCGGTGGATCGGCTCCTCCCCCGCCCCCGCCGTCGAACTACTGACCCGAGGGAAGGGCTTACTGCACCGAACCTCCTCGTCCTCCGGCTCGAAGATCCCATCAGTGGGGCCGCATGGTCGGTCCCTACTGCGTGCTGGACTCATCGTCATCGAAGGTGACCTCGACGTCTTCAGACTCTTTGGCGCGGGTGGCCTCCGCTTGGTCGGTGAAGGACCTCTCGTCGGCGCCGGTGAGATCGGTGTCCTCCGTGAAAGGCGCGAGGAGAGCACGGGGGTAGAGCCCCTTCACTCGCACAACGTTGATCTCCACAGAGAACACCAGAATGCACGCGACGAGGAAAAGCCACGCCATCAGCCCCAGCACCAGGGCAAACACGCCGTACGTGTCGTTCGTGCTGTTGACGACCTGACCCACGTACGTCGCCCCGAAGGTCTGCATCACCTGCCACCCCAGTGCCGCTGTGACTGCCCCGGGTAGGACCTGCGACCAGCTCAGCGGCTGAGCAGTGGAGGTCTTCATCCCCAGGGCGAAGAGAGTAGCCACCATCACCACCGATGCCGCCATCAAGGCTCCGCTGGTCAAACCGCCCAACTCCACGCCGTAGGACGAGGCGCTGTTGCTCAGGACGGACAACGTTGTGCTCCCCAGCAGGGCCAGCGCAGCGATACCGATGAGCAGTGCGCTGCGCAGCCGCGCCATGATGGGATTGGGCCGCTTGTGCCGGGGGACCGACCAGCAGACGTTCATCAAGTGCTGCGTGGCGTGGCTCACCCGCGAGGCGCCATACACAGCGATCACCGACCCGACGAGGACGGCAGCAGTACTGCCCTGCAACCCCTCCGGATTGGCGACGTCTCGGCCGATCACCGGGAACTGACGGACGGCCGTGTCGAGCAGGGTCGCCTGCAGCTCGGGCTGAGACTGCAACAAGAACCCGAGCACTGACGCGACGAGCAGCAGGAGCGGAAAGAGCGAAAGAAACCCGTAGTAGGTGATCAGCGCGGCCAGGAAGACTCCTTGGTCATCGACGAACTTGTAGATGACGGCGATAGGGAAGCCCACCCGAGGACGCCGCTGCTGCATCGCATCCAGGCGCTCGGCCAGACGCATGCCCACCTCCACTCCGCAACGGATCGGTCGCCACCCGTCTCAGCGCAGGCTCAGCGACATATCCGATGATCGTGCCATGCCCACCGAGCCGGAGTACGGCGAGCGCGCAGAGAGTTCCGGTCTGTCCGGACTGTTCGGCACGCTCTTCGTCGTTGGCGCGGTTATCGCTGGCTTCGTCGCGTTCCACCCGGCGTACGACGTGGACACCTTCCGGCGCATCTTCACCGACCTGCGTGAGACCACCCCGACGGCGGGGCAGGTGCGCAGCGGAGAGGGCAGCTTCGCCTTCGCGATGACCCAACGGGACGGAGTCAGCCCGGTCGGGTTCGACCCGTGTCAGCCCATCGAGATCGTGGTGAACCCGCTGCACGCACCTCGGGGGTACGCCGAGATGGTCAGCACCGCCGTGGAGCGCACCTCAGCCGCCTCGGGCTTGACCTTGACAGTGATCGGGGAGACCGATGACCGCAACTTCTCCGAGCGTGGTCCCGGGGAACCGGCCATCGTGGCCTGGGCCGACGAGGCCGAGGTGCCGGACCTTGCGGGAGACGTTCGGGGAATCGGCGGGAGCACCTCGATCCAACAGTGGGGCGAGCGACGCTACGTCAGCGGCATGGTCGTGATCGACACCGAAGGGGCCACCTTCGACCTCGGAGGGCGAGTGGCTCAAGCGGTCCTCGACCATGAGTTCGCTCACCTGGTGGGCTTGGGCCACGTCGACGACTCCGGAGAGCTGATGAACCCTCAACCGACTCGACTGTCCTACGGACCGGGAGACCTCGAAGGGCTCGCCTTACTAGGAGCCATCGAGTGCCGCTAGCAGCGACCCCTTCCGAGGTCTCTCAGAGGGGCTCCGGGCTGCCGTCGTCCCTACGAGTCTGGGGCCAACCCCCGCTCTCGCCTCGCGTTTCGTCGGTCCGGACCACACCTTGCTGACCCGTGGTGGCGCCCGCAGCCATCGCCGCAGTGTTCTCGCCGATCCGGAAGAAGACCACGACGGACTCCATGAAGATGCGCAGGATCACCAGGTAGACCAGCGTGACGAGAGGTATGAAGAAGAGGGCGAACAGGATGATCAACGGCGAGCCTTGGTCCGAGAAGCCCACCACGATCGAGGCGAGGAAGTAGACGATCGCACTGAGGAAGAGCACGGCCATCAGCACGACGTAGATCAGTTTGACGAACTTGACGGTGATGAAATGGTTGAAGTCCAGATCGAAGAGGGCTGAGAAGAAGCCCTTGGATTCGGTGGCCATGGCAGTTCCTCACTGGTCCATCGAGGATGGCCGGTCCACCCCCGGGGGTCCACGATCCTGCCAGATGAACCGCCCCCACGGACAGGTCTCAGTCCTCGGGATGGCCTAGTCCCAGCCCCAGAGCTCTTCCCCGGAGCCGGGACGCCGGGCACTGAGGTAAGAGCCCACGACGGCAGCACCGAGGTCGTCAAGCTCGGGGGCGATGACGGTGCCGTCGACGCGACGTGCCATGTCCTCGACGAACCGGGCCAAGCCGCGATCACTACCGAGCCGGAAGAACGTCGTTTGTGCTCCGAGCCGGGAGCACTGGTCCAGCTCCCGCACGCTGCGGGCGATCGTGAGCGGATGCGGCGGATAGTCGAAGAACGTATCGCCTCCTGGCTCCAGGTGTGCCGTTGGCTCGCCATCCGTGACGATCAGCAGCACCGGCTGAGCACTCGGGTGCTTGCGGAAATGCCGCTCGGCCAGCAACAGCCCGTGGTGCAGGTTGGTGCCTTTCTCCCACTGCGGCTCGCGGGCGGTCAGGCGCTCGATGTCGAGCACTTCCGCATACCGACCGAACGCGATGAGCTCGAGCGCATCGCCTCGAAAGCGAGTGGTGACGAGCTGATGCAGGGCCAGAGCCGTGCGCTTCATCGGCACCCAGCGGCCCTCCATGGCCATGGAGAAGGACGTATCGACCAGCAACGCCACCGCCGCCTGGGTGCGTGCTTCGGTTTCCTGGACCTCCACATCCACCACTGACAGCGGCATCGACGCCGCGCCATGAGGGCCCGAGGCCTCCTCACCGGCTCTACGGATCTGCGCGTTGAGCATGGTGCGGGTGATGTCCCAGGGCTCGGTGTCGCCGAACGCCCATTCGCGAGTGGCCCCACTGCGCTCTCCAGCGGCCCCGGCCCGCTGCAGGTCTCGGGCACCGGGTCGCCCGGACATCCGTTGCGCAACGTCCTTGAGCAGAGACTTGCCAAGCTGACGCATGGCCTTCGGCGACAGCTTGAGGGCTCCGTCACTGCCACGCTGGAGCAGCCCCGTGTCGCGTAGCGCGCGCTCCAGCTCGGCCAGGGTGCGGGCATCGACTGCCGCGTCATCACCGAGCTGCCGAGCGAGGAGGTCGAGGTCGACGTCACCCATCGAGGCCCCTGGATACTCCTGCGACAATTGCTCGGAGAGGGCATCGAGGTCCGCGAGATCTTGGAGGGCGCCGGTGCCATCGCCCAACCCGAGTCCCTGCTCACCGTCGAAACGGTGCGAGCCGGACCAGTCCTCGCTCGGTCGCAACGATCGAAGGTTGTCGTCGAGGCGGGACAGAGAGTCCATCAGGTCCGGTGACCCGAAAGCCTGTTGCGCCAGCGCGTCGAGCTCATCACGTTGCTCCGCGGTCATGGAGTTGCGCATCCGCTGGGCTGCGGCCGAGCGCTTGGCCAGGGCATCGAGCAGTTCGTCGATCGTCTCCGGCTGCTCCGGGAAGTGCTCCCCATGCTTGTCCATGAACTGCGCGAACTTCTCATCGGTGGGTTCACCGAGACGGTGGGACTCCAGGAGGTCGTTCAGATCGGTGAGCATCTCGTTGATGGCCGCTCGATCCTGCTCGGTGGCTCCTTCCAACGCCTGCTTCATCCCAGCGAACCGCTGCTCGAGCATCTCCCGTCCCAGCAGGTCCTTGATCGTGTCGTAGTCGGCGCGCGCGTCGGTGCTCCGCCACGGATAGTCACTGAGCTCGGAGACCGCGGCGGCCGTGGAGGGGCTGAGGCCTTCGATCTGCATCTCGGCGAACCGGGCGTCCTCTCCCATCTCACGCGCGAGTTGCTGGCGCTCCCTCAGCACCGCTCGGTCGAGCAGCTCACGAATCTGCGCCATCGTGCCATCAAGGTTGTGTTTGCTCAGGAGCTCTTGCCGCTTGGCAGCAATCCGGCCAGCTAGGTCGTCCAGCCCCGACTGGTCCCGGCCCCCCCTGCGGAGGAACTCTCGCATGGAGCGCTCCGGTGAGTAGCCGGCCATGACGTCCGCACCGATGGCTTCCAGTGCCTCAGCGAGGTCCACCGGCGGAGCCAACGGATCCGGACCGCCGGCATACCTGCCGTATCGAGATCGATGCGTACTGTGCCCACTCGTCATGTGGTCGACCTTCTAGCCGTAGAGGGTTTCGCCGGTGTCGGTGGCCTCTTTGGAGATCTTCCGCGCCAGATAGAGCCCTTCCAGCGCCAACTCGATCGCGCTGGCCCGCTCACCGTCGTTGGTGGCATCGAGGCGGTCCATAACGAGGTCGTAGACGTCTGACTCCCCCAACACCGGGAGTCCGGCGAGCATGTCTCGCGCACTGACCCGCTCCCCCGTGGTGACGGTGGTCCCGCCCTCGAGGGCTTCGACCACGAGG
>JBASAN010000309.1:0-1734 GCA_049650625.1 Ornithinimicrobium sp. | reverse complement strand
CTACGGACCTGCTCGTTGACCGACGCCACCTGTCAGCCTTCGTCGCCGACGAGGCGCAGTACCGGGCGCTGGTCAGCGTCGCCGAGCAGATCGCGCACCTGCGTAGTGCTTAGCTTCAGCGCTTCAGCCAGGGCTGGCACTCCTGTTCCGTAGTCGCCGGCCAGTGCTGCCGCCTTGCGCAACAGCGAGGGCATCTCACCGGGGTAGGCACTGGTGGGGTCAGCCAGAGGGTCGTCGGTCATGGCCAGACGCTGGTATGCCCGTCGCGCTGAGGACTCCGTGGTGCGCCCGCGCTCCACCATGCGGCGAACCAGAGACTTCGGGGAGACGCCCCACGTTCGGCCAAGACGATCCAAGGCGGCCACGTCGAGACGTTGTGGCAGCGCAGCGTCCATCGACGCTGCGGGCGTCAGGAACGCAGCGGCGAACTCGTCTGCCTCCTTCTCAACGGACGAGCTGTGCTCTCCGCATTCGCCGTGGAGAAGGAGATGGCCGATCTCGTGGGCGATCGAGAATCTGTGCCTGAAGACATTCTCGCTGCGCCGGGGCGTGGTGATGATGATCGGCCGGTCGACGATGACCGCCGAGAAAGCGTCGACCGCGTCGATCTCGCGCAACGGACGTACGGCGACGGCGATCCCTTGCGACTCTGCCGTCGCGACTAGGTGTTTGACGGGCCCCTCCGGGAGGTTCCAATGCTGTCGTAGCAAGGTGGCGGCCTTGGCTGGCGTGGTTCCGGCAGGAACGATCGGGAGGTCGACTTCAGGAAGCTTGACGTAGCGCTCGAGTACAAAGGTCAGCTCCCACAGGAACGTGGCAGTGGCCAGCGCTTTCTGACGATCGCCGACGCGGGCTGACCGGAGGCTTCGAAAATGCGCGTTGACGGCGTCGATGCGGGCCAGTGGTCTGCCGACGCCGAAGAACCCGGGACGCACCTTCAGTACATCTGCCAGCCGTTCGAGGACCTCGGGGCGCGGCGAGTTCACCCCGGCCTCGTACTGGCCGATCGCTGCTGCCGATACGTCGACGGCATGAGCGAGGTCAGCCTTGCTGATGCCGCGCCGCGCGCGGGCCTGGGTGAGTCGGGCCGGCTCGAACCCGCCGCTCCTAGCGGCCGGCAGGTCGAACAGGCCAGGCCCGTCCTCAGGCATCCGGGTCGGTCCTTTCCTGTTCGCGGGCCTCGACGGTCGGTTCGATCGGCTGCCCGCTGTCGAACGATTCCACCTCGGAGGTAGTGGCGTCGGCGTCCGGCTCGGACACCCAGATCGACTCCACGCCACGCAGCTCGACCTTGCCGTCCTCGTTGAGCACGGCCACAGCCCATTCGATGGACTGCATTCGTCGAGGAGTCGATTCGATCATCACGAGCACCACCGACATGGCGTCACCGACCGCGCGCAGTGCCCGCTCGACCTCGTCCTCGTGCGCATTCTGGTTCAGGTTGTCGGCGGCGTCCTGATCATCGGACAGGCTGGGCTCCCACAGGCCCGGCTCCGGCGGCGGGACCGCGAAACCGCTCCTGCGGGTCGGGCTGGAGGCGAACTCAGTGACTGCGTCGGGGTGGTTCGGGACTCGCCAGACGTAGACCAAGCAGTTGTTGACGACCGGGATGTCATGCCCGCCGGGAGCAAGTCGGCACGACTCGAAGCCGCGATCGGCTAAAGCTTCGCGGGTGTCGTCGAGCAGGTCACGCCACTGGCTGCCGAATCCCATGGCATACCGAGACTCAGAGAC
>JBASAN010000308.1:0-2203 GCA_049650625.1 Ornithinimicrobium sp. | reverse complement strand
GCCTGGTGGCGTGGAACGAACGGCTCCGAGCGGTGCCGGTCACCGACCGGGTGGCGTGGGCTGACGCGGCCCGCGACGGCGCCGGGATCCTGACCGCCTGGTCGCGCCTGGACCCCGAGCATGCTGGTGAGCTGCGTGCGGCGGCGGCGACGTTGACACGTTCCGCGCAGTTGCGCCGAGCGCCGCTGGACGCGGGCCGTCGGGTCAAGGAGTCCCCGATGGGGACGGCGTTGATCCTGCTCGCCGCAGCCCCCAGCCACAGCAACGGCGACGACGGGAGCAGTGACGCCGGGGCCAACGGGAGGACGCGGGTCGCTGGTGCGGTGTTCCTGCGTCAGGTCATCAAGACCGCGCAAGCACTGCGTGACCACCACGCCGCTGCGGGACAGCTCAGCGAGGCCCGCGCGGTGCAACGTGAGGTCGTCGACCGACTGGAACGCATCCAGCTCGTCGGCTACCGCACCCCCTCCCCCACCAGCGTGACCACCGGCCTCACCGCGGACGTGAACGCAGGCAAGAACACAGAGGGGCCGATGAGTGCGGCGCAGCGTGAGAGTGCAGAGGCGAAGCGGCTCGCGGGCCTTGCCGCACCGCGGCCGCCGACCACCAGGCCCCAGCAGAACGCTCAGCCGGGCACGGGCCCGCTCCCCCGTCCCCTCGACCGTCCTCGGAGTCCGGGCCCGGTCGAGCGGTCAGGGCCGCACAGCCCGGGTAGATCGGGTAATCAGCGAGACCAAGGAGAAGGGCGAGAGTGATGGACAGCGACGACACCTTCGAGGAGTTCCAGCGGGTCGCGGTGACCGGCGCGGCCGCGTTGAGCCGAGCCGCGGAGGTCCTGATTCGCAACGCCCAAGACACCAAGGTCCGCCAGGTCGCGCAGACCGCGCAGGCCACCGAGGACCTGCAACGCCGCGCAGAGGCGCAGGCCGCGGCAGCGGAGCGGTACTACGCCCACGCCGCCGAACCCGGATGGGTACGCCAAGCGAGCGCCGCCGAGGTCGCAGTCTCCTGGAAGGGCGCGCACCAGTGGGCCGAGATCGACCCGCACCGGTTCACCGGACCCGCGGCTGACCTCGACCGGCGGATCCGCGACGAGTACGGCATCGACCTCACCTCCCCGGCAAGGGCCGGATCGGCGGCTGGGGACAGCCTTGAAGCAAGAGCCTTGTGGTGCGAGCAGCAGATCACAGCACACCGAGACAAGCAGACCCATCCATTGGTCGGCGAGCACAGCGACCTGGTCGCCGCCGAGGCTAGGGACGCACGTCAGAGAGCTGCCCACCTCACCGGGTACGACGCGCAGAACATCGTCACGGCCAATCGTGGGCCGCAAGACGGAGAGGCCGCGGCGGCAGGCCGTGATATCGGCCGCAAACAGAGGTGGGGCCGTGAGCGCGGACGCTGATTTGTTAGTCACCGCTTGGGTGAGGTGACTGGCCCACAAGGTTCGAGCGGCGCCAGCCAATTCAGCGAGGGGCGCAGCGCGGCGCCCCTTCCCGCTGTGAAAAGCCTGAGGCGGTCAGCGTCCTGGGCTGGGCTTGCTTTGTGATCGTGGTTAGTAGTATTTAGTAGCGCCTGACCAGCGCCTACGACGTCGAGAGCACACTGACTACAGGATCATGATGGAGCCCATTCCCCCTACTAGCGAGGCGCTCGGTGAGCTCGACGACCTCGACTATGACCCCGACCTTCTCACCGAGCTCCGCGCGACCGCGGTGCAGGTGCGCGCCGTGGTGGTGACGTGTGTTGCGATGAGCGTGACGATGCTCGAGCACGACGTGACGTTGACCTTGGTCTCCACCGGTGCTGAGGCAGCCGTCCTGGACGCCGCCCAGTACCTCGGTGGGGGCCCGTGCGTGGCGGCCGTCGACACCGGCACTGTGGTGCCCAGCGACGCCGCGGTGCTTGACGAGCAGGACTGGCACCTGTTTGCGCGCGCTTCGGCGGCTCAGGGGATCCACTCCACCTTGTCGATGCCCCTGATCAACACCGCCGGCGCGATCATGGGCGGCGTCAACCTCTACAGCACCGCCTTGCACGACTTCGAGGGCCACCACGAGGAGCTGGCAGCCATCTGCGGTGGATGGGCCCTCGGCGCCGTGGAGAACGCCGACCTGTCCTTCCGTTCCCGCCGCGAGGCCCACCGCGCCCCCACCATCTTGCGCGACCGCGCCCGCGTCGATACCGCCGTCGGGGTCTTGGC
>JBASAN010000307.1:0-2314 GCA_049650625.1 Ornithinimicrobium sp. | reverse complement strand
GGCGGAGAGGGAAAGGCGCACACGCTCAACCACGGGCTGGGCATCATCCTGTCCGACGACTGGATGCAGGCACTGCTCATCATGGACGCCGACGTCATCTACGAACCCGACTCCTTGCGCAAGATGACGCGCCACCTCGCTGATCCCGAGGTCGGCGCCGTCACCGCCTACATCAAGGAAGGCAGCCAACCGGGCAACTACCTCCAGCGCTTCATCGCCTACGAGTACGTCACCGCCCAAGCCGCTGCTCGTCGCAGCCAGAACGTGCTCGGCGCCCTCGCCTGTCTCGCCGGCGGCGCGCAACTTCACTCGCGGACCAACCTCGAGGCGATCGGCGGACGCATCGACACCACCAGCCTCGCCGAGGACACATTCACCACCTTCAACACCCAGCTCGCCGGCAACAAGGTCGTCTTCGACGGCAACGCCACCGTGTGGGCAGAGGAGCCCGACGGCATCGTCGGGCTCTGGAAGCAGCGGTTGCGCTGGGCGCGCGGGAACGTGCAAGTCACCCTGCGCTACAAGCACCTCTGGTTCCGACCGTCCGCCGACCACAACCTCGGCAGCATCACCTTCGGCATCTTCTGGTTCTGCCTCTTCCTGCTGCCGGTCTTCATGATCGTGTCGTCCGCGGCGCTCCTCACCCTCTACTTCGTCGACTTCGAGCGCTCGTGGGAGTTGTTCCGGCACCTATGGATCATCAACGCGTTGTCCTACGTCTTCATCACCACCTTCGCCCTCGCGATCGACCCGACAACGGCCAGGCGGGCTTGGCGCGAGGGCGTCGCCTTCCCCGGCTTGGTCTCTCTGTTGGTGATCCTCTATACGTGCGCACCGGCGCTGTTCACCTGGATCGTCAGCCTGTGGACGGAGCTGACCGGCCTCGCCTGGTCCGGGACGACCACCCACGTGGTCATGCTCGTCGCCTATTCGTGGCTGGCGCTGTGCATGCCCGTTGCCTGGCTGGGAAAGAAGGCTGAGGAGAAGGGGATGCGACGGCTCAGCCCGGTGTTCGTCTACCTGGGCGGGTACGGTCCATTGCTGTGCGCCGTCACCTTCGCCTCCTACGTCTACGAGTTCCGTGGCGCAGAGATGTCGTGGGACAAGACGGAGAAGACCGGCAAGGTAGCACTGCCGAGGTGACCCACCACGAGCCCTACGGCGATGATGATGCCGTTGGTGCTCGTGACGCAGCCGAGACTCAGCAGGACCGGCACGACCGAGAAGTGCGTGAGTCGCTGCGGGAGGAGCGACGGCTGCTCCACTGGGAAGTGCTGTGCCTCCTTCTGGTGGTCGTGTTTGTGGTGGTCAGGCAACTCTGGTTGACCTGAGCTCGGGACTACTCCTCAGACGTCGGTGTTGCTCCCGCCGGTGAGCTTCTCGGGGCTTGCGACGTCTGCTGGTCATGATCCGTGGGAAGGGGACTGAGGAATCCGTCCTTCTCGTCCAGCAGCGCCTTCAGCAGGGAGAACATCATCGCGAAGACCAGGATGAAGATCGGCAGGCCGATCACCGTGATCACCTGTTGCAGGGCCAGGAGCCCGGTGTCGCCGCCCAGCACGATCAGCAGTGCGGCCAGCGAGCCCATCGAGACTCCCCAGAACACCCGCTGACGGACCGGGCTCTCCTCGCCGTCACCCGTGCACAGGATGTCGATGACCAGGGCGGCCGAGTCGGCGGACGTCGCGAAGAACAAGGCCACGATCACCACGGCGAGGCCCTGGACCAGGGTCGTCGCCGGAAAGTTCTCGAAGAACTCGAACATCGCCAGCGGCACGCTCTCGGCCACCGCAGCGGAGATGCTGCCTCCGTCTCCCCCGATGCCGTCGATCTCCATCGCCGACCAGCCGAAGATGGCGAACCACACCAGCGTGAACAGGGACGGCGCCACCAGGACTCCGATGACGAACTCGCGGATCGTCCGGCCTCGCGAGATCCGCGCCAGGAAGACCCCCATGAAGGGAGACCAGGTCACGGTCCAGGCCCAGTAGAAGACGGTCCAGCCGCCTTGCCAGCCCCAACCGCCTTCGTCGGTGTATCGCGCCATGGCATCGTTCCAGAACGACAACGGCACGATGTTGGACGCGTAGATCCCTGCGCTCTCGATGATCTGCCGCATCAGGAAGACGGTCTCTCCGGCGAAGAGCACGAAGAACATGAGGGCGACGGCCATCCCGATGTTGAGGTTGGACAACCGCTTGATGCCCTTGTCCAGCCCGGCCACGATCGAGGTCACGGCCACGGCGGTGAGCACCGCGATGATGACGACCTTGGGCCACACCGCGTCCGGCCACCCCAGCAGCTCACTGAGCCC
>JBASAN010000306.1:0-4681 GCA_049650625.1 Ornithinimicrobium sp. | reverse complement strand
GAACTATGATGATCGACCAGATAGCCACCTTCGTCGAGTCTCTTGGCGACGTCCTGACCCTGCGCCCTGTCGAAGGAGATGGATCACCAGAGGTCGCCTGGGGTGACTTCTTCTTTTACTACTCCCCAGACGGTGTTCTGCCACCGGGCCAACCTTTCGCGACCATGGTCACCAAGGACTATCCCGGTGAGCCGCCATCCAATCTGGCGCCAGGGGAGGTTCGAGTCAACATCGATGCCGGGCGGCGCGGCCAGCAGTCGGTCGACGACCCCACCGTCCGCGACACCGTCTTCCCGCATCCTGTCTACGGAGACTTCGGGTGGGTCTGCATCGTGCAACCAGGACCCAACACCACCACCGAACTGCACGCACTCATCGAACAGGCTCACGAAGCAGCGAAACGCCGGTGGAACCGACGACATAGGTAACGCGCAGCGTTGTCGTGATCGAGACAGGTGTCATCTCCGAAGTGGGATCGCTGGCCGGAAGCCGGTCGCAGCGCAAGGTCGGTTGGGGTCCATCGAGTTGGGTGATCGTGTCGCAGGCAGTGTCGCGCGACGTCACGCGAAGTAGGGTGCGATCATGGCTGACCTTGAGGCAGCGCTGCGGCCCCGTGTCGACACCGGAGAGATTCCCGGACTCGTGGCGCTCGCCTCTCGGGAGCGCGGAGAAGTGGCCCTGTCTCTCGGCACCCAGGGCACGATCGGAACACCGATGCGGCGCGAGTCGATCTTCCGTGCGGCCTCCCTCACCAAGCCGCTGGTCGCAGCGCTGACCATGATGCTGGTCGAGGAAGGACGCCTCGACCTTGACCATCCCGTCGACGACCTGCTTCCCGAGCTCGCCGAGCCGCGCGTGCTGCGGACGCCGGGCAGCGACCTCGAGGACACCGTGCCGAGTGAGCGCGCGATCACGGCCCGCCACCTGCTGACCCACACCGCCGGCCACGGCTTCCCCTCTTTCGAGTCGAAGGTCGTGCCGCTACTCATGGAGCGGCTGCACCAAGGATCGATGCAGGTAGGTGAGGTCCCAGCGCCGGAGGAGTGGATGCGGCGGATCGCGGGGATTCCGCTGGTTCACCAACCGGGCGAAGGGTGGACCTACAACGCCGCCTACGACGTACTCGGCGTGCTGCTCGCGCGGGCATCCGACCAGTCCCTCCCCGACGTCATGGCTGAGCGTCTCCTTGAGCCGCTCGGCATGGTCGATACCGGATTCCACGTGACGGTCCACAAGCGTGACCGCTTCACCACCCTCTATCGACGAGACGAACATGGAGCTCTCCAAGTCACCGACGAGCCAGACGGCGAGTTCTCCGAGCCGCCCGCCTTCGCCTCCGGTGCGGGCGGCCTCGTCACCACCGCCGATGACCAGCTAGCGTTTGGCCGGATGCTACTCGCGGAAGGAGCGGGGCCGACCGGTCGCCTCCTGAACGAAGGCTCCGTGCGGCAGATGCTGAGCGATCAGATCACGCCTCAGCATCGGAAGGTGGGCGGGTTCCTTCTCGAAGGCCAGGGCTGGGGCTTCGGCGGTAGCGTTGACATCGAGGTGATCAACACGTGGAACGTACCTGGTCGATACGGCTGGGTCGGCCGCACCGGCACGGCTGCGTATGTCGACCCGCAGCACGGCTCGGTGAGTGTCATCCTCACGCAGGTCGAGCTCGGCGGTCCTGGCTCGATGCGGGTGTTCGAGTCGTTCTGGACAGCCGCAGCGACCTGACACCCGGCGAACAATGGGTCACAGGGGTCCTTGGGCAAGCACGACCAGTGGGAATCGATCCCGACCCGGTGCTTTCAGGTGTCTCAGTGCTGCTGCAGCGTGCTGCGTGTGATGCCGTCGAGGATCAGGTCGAGACCTACCTCGAAGGAGCGCCCGAAGGAGTACCCGGGCTGCAGGACATGCTGTGTGGTGAGTTCGACGAAGTGCGGGTACTTCTCGGAGGGGTAAGCGCGGAGGATCTGCATGGCGAGCTCGCCCAAATCGACGTCGCCGAGGAATGGCAGGTGTGCCTCTTGGAGGGTGAAACCGTAGACGTAGCTGTCGAGGATCGCGTAGGCGTGCGCAGTCGTGTCGAGGGAGAGCCCGCCGCCGCGTAAGCAGCCCAGGACGGCATCGTGATGACGCATCGACGCCGGTCCTGGTGTGGTCCGCGACTCCATCAGGGGTGGCGCCCAAGGGTGCCGGTTGAGCACCTCACGCGCCGATGTACAGCGTCGCCGCATCGCCTCTTGCCAGTCGAGACCCGGCGGTGGCAGTTCCATCTCGGCGAAAACCAGATCGACGATCCCGTCGAGGATCTGCTCCTTTCCCGGAACGTGGTGGTAGATCGTCATCGGCTTCACGTCAAGTGCGGCGGCGAGCTTGCGCATCGTGAACGCCTCGATGCCGACCTCGTCGGCCAAGGTGAGTGCCTTGCGCAGGACGCTTTCCCTGCTCAGTCGTGGCCGCTGATCTCGTGCCGTCATCTTGCTCCATCCGTTGAAGGTTGACCCATCGTACTAAGTAAGAGTAGCGTGAATGGAACAACCTTACTAAGTACAAGAGCCAGCAGTCATGGAGGCAGCGCGATGAGCACGTCGACCGATCAACCGAGAACGATCCAGACCACCAGCGCCACCGGCACGATCGAAGCGCCCTCCGGAACGATGCGCGCAATCGTCCAGGACGCCTACGGCCCTCCGGCAACACTGCGGGTCGAGATCGTCGACATCCCAGCCATCGCCGCCGACGAGGTCCTCATCGAGGTCGTCGATGCCGGGGTAGACCGCGGCGTGTGGCATGTGGTGACCGGCAAGCCGTACCTGGTCCGGCTCGCCTTCGGGCTGCGGAAACCGTCAGCCCCGATCCCTGGGTTCGACGTCGCGGGACGCGTGGTCGCCGTCGGTGCGGGCGTGAGCCGGTTTCGGGTTGGCGACCAGGTCTTCGGCATCGCTCGCGGATCGTTCGCGCAATATTGCGTCGCCAAGGAACGCAAACTTGCGCTCCGACCGGCCGGGGTCGGCGTCCAGCAAGCCGCCGTCGCGACCATCTCCGGGATCACCGCGCTGCAGGCCCTGACCGACGTCGGCCACCTTCGCGCGGGTCAGCATGTGCTCATCATTGGAGCCTCCGGCGGGGTGGGCAGCTGCGCGGTGCAACTCGCGGCCGCGCTCGGGGCCACCGTCACCGGGGTGGCCAGCAGACGCAAGGGCTCACTGGTGCGATCCCTGGGCGCCCATGACGTCCTGGACTACGAGAGTGTTGACTACCTGGATGGCTCCACACGCTACGACCTGATCCTCGACATCGGGGGCCTGAACCCCCTACGACGCCTGCGCAAGGCACTGACGTCGAAGGGGACGCTGGTCATCGTCGGCGGCGAAGGAGGCGACCGGTTGACCGGTGGCATCGGCAGGCAGGTCCGGGCCCGACTGCTCTCGCCATTCGTTGCCCAGCGACTGACCTTCTTCCTCAGCGCCGAGCGACAAGACCTCATCGAGCGGCTCGCCACGCACCTTGAGCAGGGCCAGGTCGCTCCTCCCATTGGCCGCCGCTACCCGCTGGAGGAGGCGCCGACCGCCCTCGCCGACCTCGTCTCAGGACATGCCTGCGGCAAATCCGTCATCGTCGTCAACGACGCCTGAAATTCCGCGTCCCCCGCACCTGCCAGCGCCCCTTCGGCCACGGACCTCACCGTGGGGTACGAACCGCAGCGTAGCTCGATGCGGCGACAGCGACCTGCTCGTAAGCAGTGCCTGCTTCATCTTGATTCCTGATCGTGGCGCCGGCCGAGTGCGAGCCCAAGCCAGGTGAACCAAAGGATCAGACCGAGCCCGAAGACAGATGTTGCCGCTTCGGCTGCCGCGGGTATGAGGGTGGCTATGCCGACGGCTGCAAGACCGAGAGCGAGCCCGCCGAGCCCGGCTGAAAGCGACCGGGTGCGGAGGGCGGCGAAGCCGACCACGGCCGCCCAGAGCGCGCCCACGACTTCAACGCCGCCGCCGAGCGCGTCCTGGATCACGCTTACCGAGACCCAGGTGCTCAGCGCGAGGTCTGGGTCCTGGGCGTGCAGTTCGACTGCGGCGTGCTGTCCGACCATGGCGATGCTTCCGCTGGCCACAAGCATGCCCGACCAGATCAGTCCCACTGCGGCGCCGATCCGGGCCAGCGTCGGCGCTGCCCTCAGTCGCTCACTGACCCCGAGTGAAACCAGCGCCATGGCTGCTCCGCCGAGAAGGTAGAGCACGAAGTACCACCCGGCCATCTCGGCCTGGTGGTCCACGAGGAAGCCAAGCGACCCGGAGGGGTCATCGATAGGCGAGCTGAAGCCACGTGGCATCAGGTAGGCCACCATCATGAGGAACCCGATGACGTAGGTGCCCGCGACGACTTGGGCGCCGATGCCACCAGCGCGGACAAGGGTGGTCAACGCCCCGTTGGTTTGTGGCGGTGATTCGGCCACGGTGGATGTGGACTGTTCGTTTCTCGTATTTCGTCTCATTCCTCCACTGTCGCGAAACTTCCGATCCGCCGGATCGGAGCCGGGGCCAAAGGTCGGTAGTCCTCATGGCTGGTCCGGACTGGCCGAAAGTTCCATCCGATAGCGAGGACCGGAGCCTTAAACTGAAGCCATGGTCGGCGGTGCCCTGCTCGCGCTCTGGGAGGAACCGCAGGCTGCCGCGCCACCGGGGATAGCCTG
>JBASAN010000305.1:0-6075 GCA_049650625.1 Ornithinimicrobium sp. | reverse complement strand
GCGATACGTACGCGTACCGCCCGTCGTCGGTCCAGGCCGCCTCCACCGGAGCGCCCTGGGAGATTCCGGGGTGTCCGGGGAGGTCGTAGTCCGCGAGGTCGAGGCTGTCGTCCAACGTCTCAACCAGCTCGTGGGTGGTGCTGTCGTAGACCGTCGAGGTGTGGCTGTACATCATGTTGTTCGCGATGACGAGACCGGCTCCCGAAGCCACCACCGACTTCGGCGTGATGGCACCCGTGATGTAGTCGACCTGTTCCATCCGGCTCTGGTCCGACGGCACAGGGGGCGGGTCCGACTCGGGAGCGGCGGCTGCATCCTCGTCCCCGCCGGAGTCGTCGTCGGTGGCGTCGTCGGTCGATTCACCCTGACCCGACGAGTCGTCGACCGTCCCGTCCGCGCCCAGTGACGCGTCCTCCTGCCCGACCGTGGATGCGGTGCCGTCCTCGGCGGGGTCGCCACCCTGGCTCAGGCATGCCGTCAACGTGGCGGCGCTCACCAGAGCCACAGCGCCGGCCGCTATGCGACGGCGACGTCGGTGCAACGGAGCGCTGGACAGATACATCGAGGCCACACCTTTCGTCGATTCAGCGAGCACCTCATGGTAGGCGAGCGCCGCACGGACGCTGGGAAGGCTCGGCCCGGTACATCGATGGCAGCCCGCTGGACGGCAGGTTGATCCTCGTTGGGCCCGCGCGCCGCCCGGCACCTCGAGCGTTCCTTGGCTGCGGTCGTGCGCTGCCTGACGGCGTGCACCCAGACCGGCAAACCTGAGCGCGAGCAGGCTCAACACGCGGCCGCGGCGACCTTTGCCGGTGTGAGGGCACAGGCCTGTGTGGGCCTACGACGGCTGAGAAGCGTTGATCAGTAGGGCGAGGCGACGATCTCCACGCGCTGGAACTCCTTGACATCGGAGTAGCCGGTGGTGGCCATGGCGCGGCGCAGCGCCCCCATCAGGTTCGTCGCGCCGTCGGCGTCGCGTCCGGGACCCAGCAGGATCTCAGCCAGTGTGCCCACCGTGCCGACGTAGACCCGCTCTCCGCGGGGGAGCAGATGGTGGTGGGCCTCGGACCCCCAGTGGTAGCCGTGCCCCGGGGCCTCTTCGGCACGAGCCAACGCGGCACCGATCATGACGGCATCGGCTCCACAGGCCACCGCCTTGACGATCTCACCCGAGTTGCCGACTCCACCGTCGGCGATGACGTGGACGTACCGCCCGCCGGACTCGTCCAGGTAGTCCCGCCGTGCAGCTGCGACGTCCGCGATGGACGTCGCCATCGGCGCGTCGATGCCCAGGGTGGTCCGCGTCCGGTGCGCCGAGCCGCCCCCGAAGCCCACAAGCACCCCCGCAGCGCCAGTCCGCATCAGGTGCAGCGCCGCGGTGTAGGTGCCCGCACCGCCCACCACCACCGGCACGTCCAGCTCGTAGATGAAGCGCTTGAGGTTGAGCGGCTCCAGCTGGGAGGAGACGTGCTCAGCGGAGACCGTCGTGCCGCGGATGACGAAGAGGTCTACCCCGGCGTCCACGACCGTCCTCCAGTACTGCTGGGTCCGCTGCGGGGACAACGCGCCGGCAACGGTCACTCCCGCCGCCCGGATCTCCTGAAGACGGGCGGTGATCAGCTCCGGCCGGATCGGCGCGGCGTACAGCTCCCGCATCCGTTGGGTGCACTGGTCGGGGTCCAGCTCGGCGATCTCGCCCAACCGCTGACTGGGGTCCTCGTAACGCGTCCACAAACCTTCCAGGTCGAGCACGGCCAGACCGCCGAGACGACCGATCTCGATGGCGCTGCCGGGGCTGACCACGGAGTCCATCGGAGCCGCCATCAACGGCAGCTCGAAGTGGTAGGCGTCGATCTGCCAGGAGATCGAGACCTCCTCGGGGTCCCTGGTCCGGCGTGAGGGCACGACGGCGATGTCGTCGAACGAATACGCGCGGCGGCCACGCTTGCCCTTGCCGATCTCGATCTCAGTCACTGGGCAAGGGTACAAGCCGGACCCCACACAGCCCGCCCACCGAGCCGGGGTCGGTCAGCGCCGGAGACGACGCCTCAGCGGACGACGTAGTTGGGCGCCTCCACGGTCATCTGTATGTCGTGCGGGTGCGACTCCTTCAGACCGGCGGCGGTGATCCGCACGAACGTGCCCCGCTCCTTCAGCTCACCGATGGTGCGCCCGCCGACGTAGAACATCGACTGGCGCAGACCGCCGATGAGCTGGTAGGCCACCGCAGCCAGCGGTCCGCGGTACGGCACCTGGCCCTCGATGCCTTCGGGCACCACCTTGTCGTCATCGGTGACGTCCCCCTGGAAGTAGCGGTCCTTGGAGTACGACACTCCGCGCCCCCGTGACTGCATCGCGGCCAGGCTTCCCATGCCGCGGTAGGACTTGTACTGCTTGCCGTTGATGAAGACGAGGTCGCCAGGGGACTCCTCGCAACCGGCCAACAGCGATCCCAGCATCACCGTGTCGGCCCCGGCGACCAGAGCCTTGGCGATGTCTCCCGAGTACTGCAGACCGCCGTCACCGATCACGGGGACCCCCGCCCGCTTCGCAGCCCGGGCGGCCTCGTGGATCGCCGTGACCTGCGGCACGCCCACCCCGGCCACCACCCGGGTGGTGCAGATCGACCCCGGCCCGACTCCGACCTTGACCGCGTCCGCGCCCGCATCGATCAGGGCCTGGGCTCCCGCTCGGGTTGCCACGTTGCCTCCGATGACGTCCACGTGGCTCGCGCTCGGCTCGCCCTTCAACCGCGCGATCATGTCGGTGACTCCACGGGCGTGTCCGTTGGCCGTGTCGACCACCAGCAGGTCGACCCCTGCCTCGACCAGGGCCATTGAGCGCTCCCAGGAGTCCCCGAAGAAGCCCACCGCCGCTCCCACCCGCAGCCGTCCCGCATCATCCTTCGTGGAGTCCGGGAACTGCTCCGTCTTGGTGAAGTCCTTGACGGTGAACAGGCCGCGCAGCCGTCCGTCGGCGTCGACGATCGGGAGCTTCTCGATCTTGTTGACGGCCAGCAGATGCAGCGCGTCATCCTTGTCGACGCCAACCGGGCCCGTCACCAGCCCGGTGGAGGTCATGACCTCGGCCACCGAGCGCCCGTGGTCGCTCTCGAACCGGATGTCGCGGTTGGTGATGATGCCGATCAGGCGGTCGTCGTCGTCCACCACCGGCAGGCCGGAGATCCGGAACCGCCCACACAACGCATCCATCTGGGCCAACGTGGCCTGCGGTCCGATCGTCACCGGATCGGTGACCATGCCGTTCTCGGACCGCTTCACCCGGTCGACGTGCGCGGCCTGGTCGGCGATGGCGAGGTTGCGGTGCAGGATCCCCAGGCCGCCCTGACGCGCCATCGCGATCGCCATCCGTGACTCGGTGACGGTGTCCATGGCTGCCGAGACGAGCGGCATGCGCACGGTGATCCGTCGGGTCAGCGCGGTGGTGGTGTCCGCCTCGCTGGGGATGACGTCGGTCTCACCGGGCAGCAGCAGCACGTCGTCGAAGGTGAGCCCCACCTCCGCGAAGGTCGCAGGAGAGTCGAGGTTTGCAGCGCCGGATGTCATGAGAGAAGTCTAGGGCCGTCGGGATTCTCACCCCTTCGGGTGTGTCCCACGTCACCGACATGGGTACTACTTAGTAAACGCCGTTTCACCCCCTTGTCGTCAGGAGCATTTCGTGTCCGAAACCGCGAGACAGCCAGGGCCTATGGCTGAACTGTGGGAATGGCAGTACGTCGGCTTGTGCCGGACGGTGAGCCCCGAAGTCTTCTTTCACCCGGAGGGTGAACGGGGCCCCGCGAGACGCCGTCGCGACGAACGGGCCAAGCAGGTCTGTCGAGCCTGTCCGGTGCTCAACGAGTGCCGTGAGCATGCACTGCGTGCTCACGAGCCCTACGGAGTATGGGGCGCAATGACCGAGAGCGAGCGCGAAGTCGTCGTCAGCTCACGCGGCTGACCCCGCTGCACGACAATGGCCCGCCCCCCCAGGGGGACGGGCCATTGCTCCATCAGGGGGTCAGTGACCGTGCCCGTGGCCTGCAGCCGGTTCTTCGTCCTCGGGCTTGTCGACCACCAGGGTGTCGGTGGTCAGCACCATGGAGGCGATCGACGCGGCGTTGCGCAGCGCCGACCTGGTGACCTTCACGGGGTCGATGACGCCGGCGCTCATCAGGTCGCCGTACTCACCGGTGGCCGCGTTGAGGCCTTGACCGGCCTTCATCTCGCTCACGTGGGCGGTCGCCACGTATCCCTGCATGCCGGCATTCTCGGCGATCCAACGCAATGGCTCCATCGCGGACTTGCGCACGATGGCGGCCCCGACGGCTTCGTCGCCAGTGAGGTCCAGGTCATCCAGCGCGCTGCTGGCGTGGATCAACGCGGACCCGCCACCGGCGACGATGCCCTCTTCGATGGCGGCGCGGGTAGCCGAGACGGCGTCCTCGATGCGGTGCTTCTTCTCCTTCAGCTCCACCTCGGTGTGAGCACCGACCTTGATCACGCAGACACCGCCGGAGAGCTTCGCGACGCGTTCCTGCAGCTTCTCGCGGTCCCAGTCCGAGTCGGTGGCGGCCATCTCCGAGCTCAGCTGAGCCACTCGGGCGGCGACCTCGTCCGCCGATCCACCACCGTCGACAACGGTGGTGTCGTCCTTGGTCAGCACGACGCGTCGTGCCGAGCCCAGAACCTCCAGGCCGACCTGATCCAACTTCAGACCGACCTCCTGGGTGACGACCTGACCACCGGTGAGGATGGCCATGTCCTGCATCATCGCCTTACGACGGTCCCCGAAGCCCGGAGCCTTGACCGCAGCGGCGTTCAGCGTGCCGCGGATCTTGTTCAGCACCAGCGCCGAGAGCGCTTCTCCGTCGACGTCCTCCGCGACGATGAGCAGCGGCTTGCTCTGCGAGGCCACCTTGTCCAGCAGTGGCAGCAGGTCGGCGACGGCCGAGATCTTGCCCTGGTGCAACAACACATAGGCATCCTCGAGGACGGCTTCCATACGGTCGTTGTCGGTCACGAAGTACGGCGAGAGGTAGCCCTTGTCGAACTGCATACCCTCGGTGAACTCCAGGTCCATCGCAGTCGTCGAGGCTTCCTCGACGGTAATGACCCCGTCCTTGCCGACCTTGTCGAAGGCGTCGGCGATGAGCTCACCGATCACCGTGTCCTGAGCGGACAGGCTGGCGACCTGGGCGATCTCGTCCCGCCCGTCGAGCTCCCGCGCGGTGTCCAGCAGGCGGGTCGAGATGGCCTCGACGGCCTTGTCGATGCCGCGCTTGAGGCCGGACGGAGCGGCACCCGCCGCCACGTTGCGCAGGCCTTCCTTGACCATGGCCTGGGCCAACACCGTGGCGGTCGTGGTGCCGTCACCGGCGACGTCGTTGGTCTTGGTCGCCACTTCCTTGGCGAGCTGGGCACCCATGTTCTCGAACGGGTCGTCCAGCTCGACTTCGCGGGCGATGGTCACACCGTCGTTGGTGATCGTGGGGGCGCCCCACTTCTTGTCCAGCACGACGTTGCGACCACGCGGACCCAGGGTCACCTTGACGGCGTTGGCCAAGGAGTCGACTCCGCGCTCCAGTGACTTACGCGCCTGATCGTTGAACTGCAGTTGTTTTGCCATGAACAGCGCCTTTCTTGAAATGTGAGGCTGAGAAATGAGGCAGGGGGATGAGCGACGCCCCGGTCACCCCGCCGATAGCGGGACGCCGGGGCGTCAGGTCACGAGTCAGTCACCGACGACGGCGAGCACGTCACGCGCAGAGAGGATGAGGTACTCCTCGCCGGCGTACTTGATCTCGGTCCCGCCGTACTTGCTGTAGATCACGCGGTTGCCGACGGACACGTCCATCGGGACGCGGTTGCCGTTGTCGTCGATGCGACCCGGGCCCACGGCCAGGACTTCGCCCTCCTGGGGCTTCTCCTTGGCGGTGTCCGGGATGACCAGGCCAGAGGCGGTGGTCTGCTCGGCCTCGACGGCCTGCACAACGATTCTGTCTTCGAGCGGCTTGATGGAAACCGACACGGCGGCCATTCCTTTCGTCGTTGTCGACTAGCTGGGTCAACTTCTGGG
>JBASAN010000304.1:0-3838 GCA_049650625.1 Ornithinimicrobium sp. | reverse complement strand
CGGTCGTTTCTGCGCTCAGCCTCGTGCTCACCATGTGTGCCTCTGTTCGACTACATCAACGTTCTCGGACCCGACCTGCGTGTCGAAGGGATCGTTGAGGACCACAGGATGAGGAGCGAGACGTCTGGAAGGTAGCGTCGCGGCATGGACCAGGCCGAGATCGACGCCTTCTGGCGAGACACGCAGATCCGTGGGCGGCTGAACCCTGCTGGGGCCTATCTGGGCCGCACGGTCGACGAAGCGCTCCCCCCTCCGGCGTGGTCCTTCAGCTCCGAGGCACGGGAGGCCGACGAGTTGTTGGCCCTCGTGCTGGAGGGCGCCAAAACTGCAACCTCGTCCGCCCGCCACGAGTACGAGGAAGAGGGCGCGGATCTGCCTACCCCCGGGATGTTGGCGATCGTCTTGGACGGCGCGCAGCATCCGCGAGCCCTGATCCGCACGACCGCGGTAGAGGTCGTCCCCTTCGACTCGGTGTCAGCCGAGCACGCGTGGGCCGAAGGCGAGGGCGACCGAAGTCTCGGGCACTGGAGGCGCCAGCATGCCGCATTCTTCGGCGGTCCGAACGGCGCGGTGGCTCCGTCCATGCTGGTGGTGTTGGAGCGCTTCGTGGTGCTGGCCTCAGGCCCCCGCGGGAGCCGATCCGGAGTCCGGCAGGACGCCTAGCTCCGTCGAGATACGGTGCGCGCCAACCGACGGGCACTGCGTCGGGTGAACAGCTCCTCCAGCAACAGCGGACGTCCTTCCGGCCCGGCCAGCGGGACCTGCCAGTTGGGGTACTCCTCGTGGGTGCCCGGCTGGTTGATGATCCTGACGTCCTGAGCCAGGTCCGAAACCGACACGCCGATGAGCTTCGCCGGCGCCCAGGTGAGATAGCGATGCAGGGCCTCGACCTGCTCGGCGATGCTCCCGCCCTCGCGCAGTACCCCGCGGCGGCGCAGCTCGGCAAGAACTTCCTCACGGGCGGACTCGTCCTCACCCAGCTCTTCTTCCCAGGATCGTGTCAGCAGCCCCAGGTCCCGTCGCAACTCCATGTGGACCCCGTCGAGATACCCCGCTGTGGGCGGCAGGTCGTGGGTCGTGACCGTAGCCAGACAGAGCTCGCGGTAGCGTTCCGGCGGCACCGGCCCGTGCTCGTTGCGCTCGAACCACAAGATCGAGGTGCCGAGGATGCCGCGCTCGCTCAGGTAGTCCCGGACCCACGGCTCGACGGTGCCGAGGTCCTCCCCGATGATCACCGCTCCGGCGCGGTGGGCCTCCAGCATGAGGATGCCGATCATCGCTTCGTGGTCGTAGCGCACGTAGGTGCCCTCATGTGGCTCCAGACCTTCGGGGATCCACCAGAGACGGAACAAGCCGATGACGTGGTCGACCCGCAGACCTCCGGCGTCGCGCAGCACTTTGTGCAGCATCTCGCGGTATGGCGCGTACCCGGCCTCGGCCAGCGCGGCCGGCTGCCACGGAGGCTGGCTCCAGTCCTGGCCACGTTGGTTGTACTGGTCCGGCGGGGCGCCGACGGTGACTCCCCGCGCCAGCGAATGGCGCAGGGCCCAAGCGTCGGCGCCGTGCGGGTGCACCCCCACAGCCAGGTCATGGACCACGCCGATCCGCATCCCCGTGTCCAGCAGGTCGCGCTGGACCCGACCGAGCTGCTCGTGCAGGATCCACTGCAGCCAGCAGTAGAACTCGATGTCGACGGGGTGCTCGGTACGGTAGGCGGCCACCGCCGGGTCGGCCGGGTCCTGGAACTCACTGGGCCACTGCGACCAGGACGGACCGTAGTCCGAGGTCAGCGCACACCAGGTCGCGAAGTCGGTCAGCGACGGGCCGTCCATCTCGCAGAAGGCGTTGAAGGCGCGCTCTCGACGCAGCGACCGAGGTTGGCGGAAGACCAACCGCAGCGCTGCCTCTTTGGCGACCCACGCCGGGTCACGTTCCAGGAAGTCCAACTCCAGGTACTTCTGCGCGTCGTCGGCATGCCACTCGATCAGCTGGCGCTCGGCCGCGGAAAGGTAAGCGACCTCGGGGACATCCTCCACCCGGATGTAGAGCGGGGAGACGAAGCGGCGGGTGGTCGGCAGGTAGGGCGACGGCTCGATGGGAGCGTGTGGCTCCGCCGCGTGCAGGGGGTTGACCAGCACGAAGTCTGCACCCAGGCCGGCCGCCCATGCTCCGGCGTCGCCCAGGTCGGCGAGATCACCCAGGCCCCAGGACTGCTCGGAGCGCATCGCGTAGAGCTGGGTCATCAGACCCCACTGCTGTTCACCATCGACGGCCAGTGACGGCGGCAGGTCGAGACGACGCGGATACACCACGACCACACAGGACGCATCGTGAGCAGAGGCGCCTCCCGTGCATGAGACGTCCATCCGATGCCACCCCAGCGGAAGGTCGTCGGGAATGTTCACCGTATGGCGGACCAACACGTCAGTGTCGATGACTCGTGTGACCCGTTCCTCCTCCGTCATCCCCAGAGTCCGGGTGTGGCCGCTCTCGGTGCGGATGCTGATGGACACCGTCTCTGCCTCGCCCGCGTGGACGTGCACCACGGGGCGTTCTCCTTCTTGGGTCACCACAACGGGCGGGGCGACCCGGCGCCAACGGTCATCCTGCGCGGCCTTCAACGCCAGCGCGGCGGCATCCTCGTCGCCGGCCTCGACGCCCAGCGCCGTCAGCACCGATCGCACGGTCGCCGCTGACACGGGCCGATAGTTGCCCTGCCAGTCCCAGAACTCCGTCGCAACACCGTAGGCCTGCGCGAGCTGGCTCAGACTTTCCGGCAATGACTGGGGCACGTTCGGTCCTTTGGAAGTTGGGTGGGCAGGGCCCGCAAACGGGTCCAGTCTGTCAGGCCGAGGGCGCTGAGTGAGACAGAATGCACGGTATGCCGTTCGACACCTGGCCAGAATTCGGTTCGTGGCTCCTAGGCCCTCCGCTGCGCATCGTGCTCATCATCGTGGCGGCCTTCATCTTGCGGTGGCTGCTCGGCCGCGCGATCGCCGGGGTGGAGTCGGCGATGCTCAGCCGGGTCGACCAACGGCAGGAGGAGCGCCACATCGGCAAAGTGCTGATGGACTCCTACGGACCAGACGTCGAGCGACGTCGCCAGCGTGCCCTCACGCTGGGCTCGTTGCTGCGCAGCGTCTCGGCTTTCGTTGTGGCGGTCATCGCCGTCCTGACCATCATGGCCGAGCTGGGCCTGCCCCTCGGTCCCCTTCTGGCCTCAGCCGGAGTGGGCGGAGTTGCCCTCGGTTTCGGCGCGCAGTCGCTGGTGAAGGACTTCCTGTCCGGCATCTTCATGGTGATCGAGGACCAGTACGGCGTCGGCGATGTGATCGACACCGGAGAAGCTATTGGCACGGTCGAGGAGGTCACCCTGCGAATCACCCGCCTGCGCGACGCGGCCGGCGTCGTGTGGTTCATCCGCAACGGCGAGATTGTGCGGATCGGCAACAAGAGCCAGGGTTGGGCCGCGGCCTACATCGACGTGCCCGTGTCCTACGAGGAGAGCCCCCAAGAGGTGATCCCCATGCTGGAGGACGTGGTCACTCGGATGTACTCCGAGGAGGAGTGGTCCGCCAAGCTCATCGAGCGTCCGACCGTGGCGGGCGTGGAGTCTGTCTCCGGAGGCGTGATGACGATCCGGATCATCGCCAAGTGCACTCCCGGGGACCAGTTCGAGATCGCTCGAGTTGTCCGCCAGCGGGCTAAGGCCGAGCTGGACCAAGCCGGCGTCCGCGGGCCGCAGATCACTCCCTTCGGCACGCAGGCCTGACGGCCCCGGCACAGGGCGCCGGCAGGGCCCCGGCGTAGCATCTGCCCATCATGATCGGCGCAGCGC
>JBASAN010000303.1:0-3116 GCA_049650625.1 Ornithinimicrobium sp. | reverse complement strand
TTGAAGGAAGCGGATGGGCTCGAGCCGGTCGAGGCCTTGGGTGCGGGTCTCATCGCGGTGAACTACAGGTAGTCGGTCGTAGACCGCGGGGTCGGATGGGGTGACGCCGTCGATGTGAGCGAAACGGGAGTAGCCGCGGACGCCGTGCATCATCGTGTTGATTGATGAGGACATCAGCCCCGGCGTCTCCGAGACGCCGGATGTAGAGCTCGATGTGCGCCCGTTCAATGCCTAGAAGTGCGTCGAGGCCGTTGGTCTCGCACCAGGCGAACCACCGGCGCAATTGGTAGGCGTAGAGGTGGTGGGTCGGCCCGCTGTAGCGGGCCAGGAACGAAACAGCGGCCAGCTGGGCTGGAGTCACCGTGGCTGGTTGGAACGGCAGAAGTGCTGTCGAAGGCTGCGACTGGTCTGGCATGGCCGGCGCCGCGGCGAGGTCGAACTGGCTCGCCTCACTCGCCGCAAATGCCCCGAGACCCTTGAGGGTCACCGTAGATCCACTGGCGCGGAGCCCACAGGTGGAGGTGAGGCACGGGTGGAGCGGCTCAGACGCGAACTGTCGGTGGCTTGATGCAGGGTGCGCACCAGAAGCTCGATCACCGGGCACGGTTCGAAGGACGGGTGCGCCCTATGGACTTTGCGCGAATCGCAGGCGAGTTGTGGCCGTGGCTGCTGTCGGTCGCCTCAGGAGTGGGCGCGTCCTGCCTGACTTGGCAGCTCACGACGAAGTCCGTGCGAGAAGCTGAGGTTCGGGTGCTCCGGCGAGAGGCCGCCGTTGAACTGTCCGTTCCACTGCGTCAGCTGCAGACCCTCATCCGTCGCCACGGACGGACTAACCCACCGCCGTCGCCGGGCGAGGTTGCGTCGGCCTTCCTCGCGTGGACAACCGCATTCGACCAGTTTGGTCATCGCCTTCCAGACCGCTGGCAGCATGTGGGCCGCAGCGTCAGAGCCGCGTCCAGCACGGTGTTCGGGCCGGTTACGTTCGCTGAGATCCGTCCGGAGACAGTTGGGGAGGCGCTAGAAGTCCCAGACTTTTACGTTCGCTGAGATCCGTCCGGAGACAGTTGGGGAGGCGCTAGAACTCCCAGACTTTGTCTGGCAGGACTTCGGCGAAGACTACATCGACTACCTGCTCCGCGCGTTCCTTCCATGGGGTGACTCACTGATCGACGGAGGGCGGATCGTCTGGGACTTCGACGTGTGGCTTCGGGAGACGGGCCGACGGGATGCGTCCGGCGGCCGTAACCTCTTCGGCGACCCGTGGTACCTACGGATGTTGGGGATGCGATCCGCTTAGTTTCTTCGCACCTCGCCCTTCGCCCCTCGACTCGTGCGCTTCGCGGCGACATGACGCTGATCGCTCCGGTGCCGGCCTTCGTAGATCCCGGCGTGCTTTCGGGAGGTAGTGCGATGCGGCTTTCACAGACGCGTGTATCTCGGAGAATCGACGGGAGAGCCGCAGAGATGCCTCCACTCTGCATCGCTGGTCCCGTGGCCAGACTCGGTCCTACAGGACGCGAACGTTGTACTTCTCGCGCAAGTCGACCTTGCGCAGGTCGATGACCGGCCCGTGCAGCGCCCTGAGCAGTGGTTCGTGGAGGTCGTCCTTCGGCAACCGGAACTTGGCGCCCGAGGTCGCGATTTGGTTGTAGGGGTCTCCGCAGAATCCGAAGACCTTGACGATGTCGGAGGCGTCCGGTGCCGGGTCGGCATCCCTTAGCAACCGCAAGAGATCGGCCACGTTGATGCCGCCTGCCGCCGCAATCCGGGCGACTATGTTCGGGGTTACGGCCAAGTGGTGCTGCATGGCGTAGCCGGCGATTGCACGAAGCGCAGCGGCGTGGTCACCGCCATCGTCGGGCACGAACAGCTCGACGTCCGCCACGATCTTGTGGCCTAGCTGCGCGGCAGCCACGGCGTCACCGAAGACGTCGACGACCATCCCGGCGACGATGCTGGCAACCTCGCTGTCCGCGAAGGCGGTTAACTGATCCGACGCAGTGATCGCGGGCGCCAGCGCGGTCCATCCACCGGCACGCAGGTGCCTGAACGTCGTCTCGTCGTCAGTGACCAGGTCGGCTTCGAGCGCGATGGCGAACAAGTCGTTGGCTTCGGCCGTGATGTCGGTGGCGGGCAGTGGGAGCGCCGGGTTCAGTCCCCGTGCCAGATCGACCCGATCGCTCGTGCTGATGGAGGCTCCGTTCATGATCGCGACCGCCGTCGGGACGACCGCTGCCCGAGCGTTCTCGTGCGAGCTTGCAGCGGTCTCGTCGAGGCCGGTGGGTGCCGGTTCGGGGGCGCCAGTGATACGCCCGGCGGTAGTCAGCAATGAGCCTAGTGTCGCGTCCACGCTGCCGACCGTCGCGATGTAAGCCTCCACGTTCGCCAGGTTCGGCTCAAACAGGCCGGCGTGAGCCAGTAGCTTCCAAGCCGACGTCGGAGCCGCCTCGAGACGGTCCAGCCGTGCGCCCGGGGCGGTCATCGTCAGGAGGCGCTCGATCTGGGCGGCGTTCCAATAACCGGCCCAACGACCTCGGGTCGAACCCTGGTCCGAATTGTTGTCTTCGTCCAGGTCTGCTTCGTCTTCGGCTGTGACGATGTCGGTCAGAACCGCAGCCAGCGTGGCTGCGTCGCTGATGGCGTGCGCGGTCGCGTCGTCGCCCTCCACCGCGTCGAGGTAGCGATCGGGCAGTCGCAGACACAGGTCGTACACCGCGTCTACGACGCTAGTTGTCCCTTCGGCCCACCCTTTCGAGTCGCTATGGAGAAGGGCACGTATGCGGTCGAGATCGACACCGGCGTTCGTGCTGGCCTGCGGCGTGTCGGTGCTGCCGCTGGCCGCCGCGGCGCGGAAGAGGGCCGCGCGGAGGTTGGGCGCGGTCAGGTCGAACCGCTGGCTGGTGATGACGAGGTCGAGCAGTGGAGCCTGGATGCTTGTGAGCTTGGGGAGCACGGTGCCGGCGTCGCTGAGGATGCGCGCCACGACCTGTGCGGTGTCGTCGTTCTGGACGGCGGTAAAGGCGTCCATCTGCTCGTAGTGCTCGGCCATGAACTCGGCGATGCCGTCGAGGTCGTAGGAGTGAGTGCTGTGCGCGGCGGTCAAGGCCGCGCTCAGC
>JBASAN010000302.1:0-19582 GCA_049650625.1 Ornithinimicrobium sp. | reverse complement strand
CGTTTGAACTCCGTCTCCGCCTCAGGACCGGGATTGACGTCCGGGTGCAGCTTGCGGGCCTTCTTGCGATAGGCCTTCTTGATGTCCTCAGCGCTGGAGTCGCGCTCGACACCCAGGTCGGCGTAGTAGTCGTTCACTCTTCAGTCCTTGTCGTCGTGCTGTGCATCGTCGTGTGGTCGGTCAGCTCGTAGGTGGCGCCGATGGCTCTCCTGGGCCCTACGTCTCGAGGATGGTCGAGACGTAGTGCGCCACGGCGCGCACCGATGCCATGGCCATCGGGTAGTCCATCCGGGTCGGACCCACGACGCCGAGGCCGCCGGCTGGGCCGTAGGTGGTGGTGACCACCGAGGTGGTCCGTAGGCCCTCGAACGGGTTCTCGGCACCGATGCTGACGGCCACAGCGTCGTCATCCAGCGATGCTCTACTACCCATCAACTTCAAAAGCACCACATGTTCTTCCAAGGCCTGCAAAACTTCTCCGAGCGAGGTCGGGAAGTCGTTGCCTCCGCGAGCCAGGTTGGCGGTCCCCGCCATCACCAAGCGCTCCTCGGTCTGCTCCGCCAATGCCGTCTGCAGGGTCGCCACGACGGCGCGGGCCATCTCCCGGTCCGGCTCACCGACTTCAGCCAACGCCAGCGACAGCAGGGCGGGCGCGGCGGTCAGGGCCTGACCCACCGCGGTGCGGTTGACCAGACCCCGCAGATGGGCGATGGCCTCGTGGCGGTCCGACAGGTCCTGCGCAACGTCGAGCACCCGCTGCTCCACCCGCCCGGTGTTGACGATAAGCACGACCATCAACCGGGACCCGCCGATCGGGACCAGCTCGATGTGCCGAACGGTCGACTGGCTCAGCGACGGGTACTGCATCACGGCGACCTGGTTGGTCAGCGAGGACAGCAACCGCACGGTGCGACCCACGATGTCGTCGAGATCCACCGCGCCCTCCAGAAAGCGGCGGATAGCGACCTTCTCGGCCCCACTCAGAGGCTTGATGCTCGACAGCCGGTCCACGAAGAGTCGGTACCCGGCGTCTGTCGGCACCCGCCCGGCACTGGTATGAGGGGCCGTGATCAGACCTTCGTCCTCCAGCGCCGCCATGTCATTGCGGACGGTGGCTGCCGACACGCCCAGGGAGTGCCGTTCCAACAGCGCACGCGAGCCGACAGGCTCACTGGTGCGGACGTAGTCCTGGACGATCGCGCGCAGGACGTCAAGCTTTCGGTCATCACTCATGCGCTCACCTCCACTCGGCTGGCTCGGCTCAGGCTCGGACTTCCCCTATGGAGCCGCGTCACGTGACGCCATCGAGCCTGGCACTCATGTCACAGGAGTGCCAAGTCTACGACGGGAGCCGCGTCCCCACGCACACGACGCCCCTCCCTAGGCGCGGCAACCGGACCATCGGCATCTCGGTTGAGAGACTTCGCCGGTGAGCGATCGATATGGGACCGACGTGCTGGCCGGCGACTGGAAGGTGCCTTCGCGTGGACGCTCGACGGAGGTCGTAGCCGACCTCGGGATCGTCGTCGAGGACGTGGAGACCGGGTGGTGCGGGGCGGTGGTTCGGGTGGAGAAGGCCGGGGGGATGCAGGTCGTACATCTGGAGGATCGCCGCGGTAAGACGCGAGGCTTTCCACTGGGACCTGGATTCCTCCTCGACGGTGCCCCGGTGGTGTTGACCCCTCCTGCGGCGGACAACGCTGTGGCGCTCGCTCAGGCCCGTCAGAAGGCGACGCGCACGGCAAGTGGTTCTCGAGCCGTGACGGCCGCGCCGGCTCGGGTGGCCAGCGCTTCGCGCATCTTCGTGGAGGGCAAGCACGACGCGGAGCTGTTGGAGAAGGTCTGGGGTGATGACCTGCGGGTCGAAGGCGTGGTCATCGAGATGCTGGACGGCGTCGACGACCTGTCAGCGGTGATCCGCGCCTTCGGGCCCTCGGCCGACCGTCGGATGGGAGTCCTCGTCGACCACCTCGTGCCGGGGACGAAGGAGTCGCGCATCGTGGACGCAGCCTTGGCGTTGCCCCAGTCGCGGTGGGTGCGTGTCCTCGGGCACCCCTACGTCGACGTCTGGCAGTCCGTGCGACCCGCGCGGTTGGGCCTGGAGACCTGGCCCGTGATCGAGCGTGGACGTTCCTGGAAACACGCGGTACTCGCCGAGATCGGTTGGCCGCACACCACCCAAAAGGACGTAGCGTTGGGGTGGCGCCGCATCCTCGGCGCCGTGCGGTCGTATCAGGACGTGGAACCAACGCTCTTGGCCAGCGTCGAAGAACTGATCGACTTCGTCACTGTGCCCCCACCAGAATCGAGCCCACGATGAGTTCACAACCACCGCCCCCACCCCCCTCCGGCCCCTCGGATCCGATGGATCCACAGGAGCCCCAACAGCCCGACCCCAACCCCGCGCCGCCGACCCAGGCTGGGCCGCAAGGGGAGTCTGCGTCCTCCTCCGAGCACGGCGGCACCGCCCCGTACTCTCAGCAGCCCGGTCCGTCGCAGTACTCGCAGCAGCCGGGGGCCGGACAGTACTCGGCGCCAGCCGCCGGTGGAGCCGCGCCGTTGACAGAGTCCGAAGAGAAGACCTGGTCGATCCTGGCCCACCTGTCGGCGCCCGTCGCCGCTCTCGTCAGCGTCGGGATGTTGAACTTCGTCGGTCCCCTGATCATCTGGGCGATCTACAAGGACCGCAGTCAGAAGGTGCGGCACGCTTCAGCAGGAGCATTCAACTTCAACCTGTCGCTATGGATCGTCTACGCGGTGCTCGTGCTCATCTCCATCATCACCCTCGGCATCGGTCTCATCGTGACCATCCCGGTCGGGATCCTGGTGTGGGTCGGTTCGATGATCATTCACGTCCTGGCCGCCATCAAAGCCAGCAACGGCGAGGTCTACATCTACCCCGCGCAGCTGCCTGTCCTGAAGTAGCTTCACCACTGCAGGCCGGCTCACGCCCCCCTGGCCCCCGAAGCCAAGAGGGCGTGCACGACGGTGTCAGCGATCAGCCGACCGCGGCGGGTCAAGACCGCACGACCCCGGATGGCTGACGCCCCATCGAGCAGCTCGGCGGCGATCAGTCCGGCGACCGCCGCTCGTCCGGTCGCGTCCAACAGGTCCAGACTCAGGCCCTGCGCCAGGCGGATGCCGAGCAGCACCTGCTCGTCGTGCTGCTGCTCGGTGGTCAGGACTTCGCGTGAGTGGGCGGGGCTGAGCCCGGAATGCAGCCGGTCGGCGTACGCCGCGGGGTGCTTCACGTTCCACCACCGAGTCCCGCCGACGTGGCTGTGCGCTCCCGGACCCACCCCCCACCAGTTCTCGCCGCGCCAGTAGGCGATGTTGTGCCGACACCGCGTCTCGGGGGTGCGGGACCAGTTGGAGATCTCGTACCAGGTGAACCCTGCTTCCTCAAGCACCTCACTGCCCAGCTCGTACTTGTCGGCCTCGTCATCGTCGGTCGGCATGGGCAGGGTCCCTCGCCGCACCGCGGACCCCATCGCCGTCCCGGGCTCGATGGTCAGGGCGTAGGCCGAGACGTGGTCAGGCTCCAACGCCAGGACCTGGTCCAGCGTTGCGCGCCAGTCGTCCAGACTCTCACCCGGGGTGCCGTAGATCACGTCGAGGCTCACCTGCATCCCGGCCGAGCGAGCGGCCTCGACGGCGGTGGCGACGTTGGCCGGGTCGTGGGTGCGATCCAGGGTACGCAGCACGTGCGGCACCGCAGACTGCATCCCGATGCTGACCCGCGAAAAGCCGCCCGTGGCGAGCGCGAGGGCGACCTCGGGCGTCAGGGTGTCGGGGTTGGCCTCCGTGGTGACCTCGGCCCCCGATGCCAGTCCCCACCGTTCGTCGACCGCTGTCAACATGCGGGCGAGGTCGGCGGGTGGCAGAAGAGTCGGTGTGCCGCCCCCGAAGAAGACGGTGGAGACCGCCGGGACCCCGACCGACGGGGACAGGACCTCGGCGGCCAAGGTCATCTCTGCCACCGCCGCCTCGGCGAAGCTGCCGGCACTCGCCCCATGGGGGCCCAGCTCCAGCGCGGTGTAGGTGTTGAAGTCGCAGTATCCGCACCGGACCCGACAGAACGGCACGTGCACGTAGACGCCGAAGTCCCGCTCGACCAAGGAGGTCATGCTCTGCGGCGGGAGGGACCCGTCGGATGGAGCAGGCTCTCCGGGAGGGAATGCGGGCGGCATACCTGCGATTGTCCCCGAGGTTCGGCCACCCGATGTTCACGCAGTCCCACTATCGTCGTGGTGTGGCCCATCAAGAAGAACTCCGTGAGTACATCGACCAGCTGCGGACCGAGGGTTATACGGTTCGCGACGACCACGGCTCGGACCCGGACCTGATCGCGCCCGACGGCAGCGCCGTGGACACGTGGCGGGAGGACTACCCCTACGACGCGCGGATGACGCGTGAGTACTACGCGGTCGAGAAGTACCTGCTGCAGATCGAGCTGCTGAAGTTCCAGGTGTGGGCGCGCGAGACCCAGACGAGGCACGTGGTGATCTTCGAGGGCCGCGACGCCGCCGGCAAAGGCGGCTCCATCAAGCGCTTCATGGAGCACCTGAACCCCCGCGGCTCGCGCGTGGTGGCGCTGACCAAGCCCACCGAGACCGAGCTGGGTCAGTGGTACTTCCAGCGCTACGTGAAACACCTACCGAGCAACGGGGAGATCGTGCTCTTCGACAGGTCCTGGTACAACCGAGCAGGCGTCGAGCGTGTGATGGGCTTCTGCGACGATGAGCAGTACGAGATGTTCATGCGCCAGGTCCCCGCGTTCGAGGAGATGCTGGTCGACGCCGGCATGTCGCTGACCAAGCTGTGGTTCTCGGTCACCCAGAACGAGCAGCGGACCCGGTTCGCCATCCGCCAGCTCGACCCGGTCCGTCAGTGGAAGCTGTCGCCGATGGATCTGCAGTCCCTGGACCGCTGGGACGACTACACCGAGGCCAAGGAGGCCATGTTCCGGCGGACCGACAGCGACCACGCGCCCTGGACCACGATCAAGTCCAACGACAAGAAACGAGCGCGGATCAGCGCCATGCGCACGTTCCTGAGCCAGTTCGACTACACCGATAAGGACCAGGAGATCGTGCAGCAGCCCGACCCCTCGATCGTCCGCCGTGGTCGGGAGACCACGGGCGACTGAACGCGCCGGGAGCGCTATCGGCGTACGAAGTTGAGGTTGGTGATGGTGCGCCCCACGTCGAGGCCCTTCTGCTCGAAGCGAGTCGTCGGCCGCAACGGCGCAGCGTCGGTCGCCTGCAGCGAGAAGCGCTCGTCCGCGTCGAGCAGTCGACGCATCGCAACCCCGTAGGGCGCCCAGTCCGTGGCCAGTCGCCACACTCCTCCCGTCTCCAGGGCGGTCCACACCGAGTCCGCGAAGCTAGGGCTCACCAGTCGGCGGGCCTGGTGCTTGCGCTTGGGCCACGGATCGGGGAAGAACGTCCACACCTCCCGCGCCGAGCCGGGCGGCAGCATCGTGGTCATCGCGAGTGCAGCGTCGGCCTCGACGAAACGCACGTTCGGCAGGGGATCACGCCGCATTCGGGCCAACGTCTGCCCGATACCGGGGCGCCACACCTCGACCGCTAAGAAGTTCCACTCCGGTTTGGCGGCCGCCCCGGCTCGCAAGGCGTCCCCCGACCCGGGCCCGATCTCGACCACCAGCGGGGCGTGGCGCCCGAAGGCCGTGCCCACGTCCAGCCGGTAGGCCGAGTCGATCGTCGTGTCGTCACCGTCACGAGCGCGCGGCACCCGGATCACGAACCGCTCCGCCATGGCGTCGTAGGCCGACTGGTGCCCCGGGGGCATCCGCGAACCGCGCCGGGTGAAGGACCGGATCCGCGGTTCTCTGATCCCGCGCGCGTCGCCTACCGTGGCGTCGCCGGCGGGGCCGACACTCACTTCTTGGCTTTCTCGACCGCCGAACTGTCCTGCGACAAGGCGGCGATGAAGGCCTCTTGCGGCACTTCGACGGTGCCGACCATCTTCATCCGCTTCTTGCCTTCCTTCTGCTTCTCCAGCAACTTGCGCTTGCGGCTGATGTCACCGCCGTAGCATTTGGCGGTGACATCCTTGCGGATGGCCCGGATGCTCTCGCGGGCGATGACCCGCGAGCCGATCGCGGCCTGGATCGGGATCTCGAACTGCTGACGGTTGATGAGGTCCTTCAGCTTGCCGACCATCATGACTCCGTAGGCATAGGCCTTGTCCTTGTGCACGATCGAACTGAAGGCGTCGACCTGTTCGCCCTGCAACAGGATGTCCACCTTGACCAGGTCGGCGGTCTGCTCCCCGTCGGGCTCGTACTCGAAAGAGGCATAGCCGCGCGTCCGTGACTTCAGCGCGTCGAAGAAGTCGAAGACGATCTCGGCCAACGGCAGCGTGTATCGCATCTCGACCCGTTCGGGCGAGAGGTAGTCCATCCCGCGCAGCGACCCGCGCCGGGTCTGGCAGAGCTCCATGACCGAGCCGATGTACTCACTGGGGGTCAGAATCGTCGCACGGACCACCGGCTCGGTGACCTCACCGATCTTGCCCGCCGGGAACTCGCTCGGGTTCGTCACGTGGATGGTCGACGCGTCGTCCATCTTGACCAGGTACTCCACGTTCGGCAGGGTCGAGATCAGGTCGAGGTTGGACTCCCGCTCCAGCCGCTCTCGGATGATCTCCAGGTGCAGCATCCCGAGGAAGCCGACCCGGAAGCCGAACCCCAGGGCCACCGAGGTCTCCGGCTCGTAAACCAGCGCAGCGTCGTTGAGCTTGAGCTTGTCGAGCGCATCGCGCAAAGTCGGATAGTCCGATCCGTCGATCGGATAGAGACCCGAGAAGACCATCGGGCGCGGGTCCTTATAACCTCCCACCGCCTGAGTCGCCATGTTGGACGCGCCGGTCACCGTGTCGCCGACCTTGGACTGTCGGACGTCCTTCACCCCGGTGATGAGATAGCCGACCTCACCGACCCCCAGGCCCTTGGACTTGACCGGCTCCGGAGAGATGACGCCGATCTCCAGCAGCTCGTGGGTGGCCTTCGTCGACATCATCGCGATCTTCTCGCGCGGTGACAGGTTGCCGTCGACGACCCGGACGTAGGTCACCACACCGCGGTACGTGTCGTAGACGGAGTCGAAGATCATCGCCCGCGGAGGCGCGTCCGCGTCACCGGTCGGCGGGGGAAGGTCACGCACGATGCGGTCCAGGAGCTCGGTGACGCCCTGGCCGGTCTTGCCCGAGACCTGCATCACGTCCTCGACCTCACAGCCGATCAGATGGGCCAGCTCCTCGGCGTACTTCTCCGGCTGTGCTGCGGGAAGGTCGATCTTGTTGAGCACCGGGATGATGGACAGTTCGTTCTCCATCGCGAGGTAGAGGTTCGCCAGAGTCTGCGCCTCTATCCCCTGCGCCGCGTCGACGAGCAACACCGCCCCTTCGCACGCGGCGAGGGAACGGGAGACCTCGTAGGTGAAGTCCACGTGCCCGGGAGTGTCGATCATGTTGAGCACGTAGGCGGTCTCTTGCTCGTCCTCGGCCACAGCCCAGGGCATGCGCACTGCCTGGCTCTTGATCGTGATGCCACGTTCACGCTCGATGTCCATCCGGTCCAGGTACTGCGCCCGCATCGCGCGATCGTCGACGACTCCGGTGATCTGCAGCATCCGGTCGGCCAGCGTGGACTTGCCGTGGTCGATGTGCGCGATGATGCAGAAGTTGCGGATGACGTCGGGCGGGGTAGCCGCGGGTTGCGGGGCAACGCGAGCAATCGGTGACACGCGGGCAGGACTCCGTCGGGCTGAGGGGAACGGTGGATTCGTCTCAGAGTCTCCCACGAGCCGGCTCAGGGCGACGCATCCTCACGGTCGTACCAGTGCGGCGCCTCGCTCTTCTGGTCGAACCACCGGGCCACGACGACATCGGTCGAGGAGTGCGCCAGGATGGATATCACGATCGTCAACGCCACCAAGTGATAGATCTCGTCGGCGGCAACAAGGGGGCTACTGAGCACGAGCAGCCCGTAGACCACCGATGCGAATCCCTTGGGCCCGAACCACATCGCGGCCGCCTGCTCGCGCAGACTCAGTCCTGTGCCGAGGAAGCACGGCGCCAGCGCCAACGGTCGGGCCACGACCAGGGCCAGCACGGCGAACACCCACCCGGTCCAGGGGATCTCGGCGAGGAACTCCACCGAGATCAACGCTCCGAACACCAGCAGGGCGAACAGTTTCAACAGTTCGGCCAGCAGCTCGCCGAACAGCTCGAAGGATTCCCGTTGACCAGGTCCGAGGGTGGCGACGGTGACGCCTGCGGCAAAAGCGGCTAGGAACAGGTTGCCGTGCAGCGCCTCACTGAGGGCGTAGACCAACAGGCCGATCGCGAAGCCGTTCAGGGGTGCGTAGATGGCTGAGGCCGAGAAGGCCGCCAGGCCCTCCAGTCTGATGGCCAGCCACGGCACGACGATCCCGATCACTATCCCCAGGACGATCTCGGTGCCCAGCTCGGCCAGGTGCAGGTCCGGGGAGCCTTCTGCGGTAGCCAGCAGGATCAGCACGAACGGCAGGGCAAGCCCGTCGTTCACTCCCGACTCGACGTTCAGCAGGTGCCGCAGCCGCCCCGGGACCTTGTCGTTTCCAACGAGCGCCGAGGCGAAGACCGGGTCGGTCGGAGAGAGAATCGCGCCGATCAGCAAGGCCTCCGGCCACGCCAGTCCGGCGACGAAGTGCGCCAGGGCGGCCGTAATCAACAGCGTCAAGGGCAGACCGAGCGCCAGGGCCCTGCCGGGTAGGCGCCAGGCCGAACGGAGGTCCTTCCAGCCGACCTTCATGCCGTCGGTGAACAACACCGCGAAGAGCGCCAGCTCCGCTCCCAATGAGACGACTTCGTCGCCCGGTGCCACGTCCACCCACCCGAATACCCCCGGACCGGCGAAGAAACCGGCAACCAGGAAGATCACGGCCGTGGACATGATGGTCCGGTTGGCTTGGGCCGACAACAGCACGGCTGCGAGCAGCACCACGGCGAAAGTCAGCGTCAGGGTCACCGGTCCAGCATGACGGACCAGCCGGCCCCGGGACACCACCACCGCCGCGGCACCCACATTGTCAGCGCGCTTCACCGAGTGTCAGGGTGTGTGCCATGGCCAACCGCGCACTGTCCGACGCCCTCTCCTTGGCGCGTAGCCTCCTGCGCGAAGCGACCACGAAACACAAATCTCGCGCTCGGCATACGTCGGGATATGCCGGGGACTTCCGGGGCACTCCCCCGATCAGCTACGCACCGGTCCCGGACGCGCTGCCCGATCCCGGAGAGGTGGTGTGGACCTGGGTCCCGTACGAGGAGGACCACAGCCAGGGCAAGGACCGTCCCGTGCTGGTCATCGGCAGACACCAGGGGTTGTTGCTGGCGCTCCAGCTGACCAGCAAGGACCATGACCGGGATGCCGAGCAGGAGGCCCGTGCCGGGCGCTTCTGGATCGACGTGGGCACGGGGGCCTGGGACCGCGAACGACGTCCCAGCGAGGCCCGGGTCAACCGAGTCCTGCAGCTGGACCCGTCAGCGGTGCGACGCATCGGAGCCGTGCTGGCCGAGCCCGTGTTCGCCAGAGTGGCCGCCGAGGTCACGCGCCACGCCCAGGGCTGAAGCCACCCCACGCCGTAGCGCCCGGCTACGAGTCCGTTTCGGATCCGCAGCCGGGCGCTTCTGGCTGTGACAATCGGCCGCGCGAAGCGGCACTAGGTCACTCGCTCGGGGGCGTGAGCACTGCGTCGATGAGGTAGACCGTGGCGTTCTCGGTCTGGACGCCGCCACAGATCACGGTGGCGTCGTTGACCATGAGCTCGTCGCCTTCCCCGGTGACCTCGACGTCGCCACCCTGGACGGTGGTCTGGGTGCCGACAACCTCGTCCGGGGTCAGCTGACCCGGGACGACGTGGTACGTCAGGATCGAGCTCAGCAGGTCCGCGTCGGTGGTCAACGTGTCCATGGTGTCTGCGTCCACGGCGGCGAACGCGTCATCGACGGGAGCGAACACGGTGAACTCGTCACCGTTGAGGGTGTCGACCAGGTTCACATCGGGGTTGACCTCGCCCGAGACGGCTGCGGTCAGCGTGGTCAGCAACGGGTTGTTGCTCGCGGCCACAGCGACCGGGTCCTGAGCCATACCGGCCACCGAGCCATCACCATCCGGCACCGCGGCAGCGTAGTCGGCGCAACCAGCACCCACCAGGTTGGCGGCCGGGTCCATCATATCGCCGGACTCTTCGGCCATGTCGTCGGTCGTGGACTCTTCAGCCATGTCCTCTTCGGCCATGTCCTCCTCCGCCGCAGCGTCGGTCTCTTCGGTCGCCGTGTCGTCGGTGGACGGGTCCGCTTCTTCATCGCTTCCGCAAGCAGACACCGTCAGCACGGAGGCCATAGCCAAGGTAAAGAACATCTTCTGAACGCGCATGGTAGTGCCTTTCTTAGGGGGGTAGTGGAGCCGGTTCGGCTCAACTGACTGTCACCGTCACGTTGTGCCATCCGGTGGATCCGTCGGGAGCAATGGGCTCCCGGTCGGACGTTTGTGTGGTGCCCGTGCTGTCGGTCGCACGGACTTCGAGGCGCTGCGTTCCGGCCTCAGCGGGCCAGGTCCAGCGCCAGGGTCGCCAGGTGTCGATGTTGTCGACCTCCGCCAGCTCGGCCTCACTCCAGTCGCCGTCACCGACGCGGACCTCGACCTTCTCGATGCCCCGGTCCTGGGCCCAGGCCACCCCGGCCACCGTGACGTCGCCAGCCTCGAGCTGAGCGAAGGAAGCGGGTGTGTCGATGCGGGCGGAGACCTTGATCGGCGCCTCAGCGGAGTAGCCGCGCTCGGTCCAGTAGGCCGAGAAGTCCGCAAACCGGGTGACCTCGAGGTCAACGAGCCATTTGGTCGCTGATACGTAACCGTAGAGGCCGGGGGTGACCATGCGGACGGGGAATCCGTGCTCCAGAGGCAGCGGCTCACCGTTCATTCCGATGGCCACCAGTGCCTCCCGGTCGTCGGTCAGCGCAGCCAAGGGAGTCCCGGCGGTGAAGTCGTCGGCGCTGGTGGACTTCACGGCGTCGGCACCCGGCTGAACACCCGCCTCCTCCAGCAGGTCCCGCATGGGCACTCCGAGCCAGGTCGCATTTCCGAGATAGTCTCCGCCGACAGGGTTCGAGACGCACGTCAGCGTGATGCGCTTTTCCACGAGATTTCTGTCCATAAGGTCCTGGAAACTCAACTCCAACGGATTGTCGACCATTCCGTGAATTCGAAGTCGATATCCTTCAAGCGGGACGTCGGGAACAGATAGCGCAGTATCAACCCGATAGAAGTCACTGTTATCGGTGATATACGGAGTCAGCCCATCAATGTCCGTGAAGGTCACGCCAGTCGGCATGGCAGGCGCCGGCTGACCCGGACGCGGCAGAGCCAGGGCCTCGCGAGACCCCAGAGCGGCGGAGCCTCCGAAAAGTCGCGACGCGATGCCGCCGGTGGCTCCGGTGGCGGCCACGGCAGAGGCGGCGACGACGAAGGCACGGCGGTCGATCCCTGAACTCTCGTCCTGGGCCACGGGGCCCGGCATCGTGGCATCCGAGCCGCCGCGCAGTCCGCGCAACATCCATGCCAGTCCACCGACCCCGACCAGGCCCATGGCCAGCAGGGGGAGCAGCCGTAGCGGGGTAGGGGCGCTCGCAGCCCGGTCGGTGACCATAGCGACACCGGCGATACCGACCAGCACCCCGAACCCGAGGAGGGCAGGAATGGGTCTGCGTGTGCCGAGCCAGCCCAGCGCTAGGGCGAGGAGCCCGACGATCGCCAGGACGGAACCGATCAGCACCGGCTTGTCGGCCGTTCCGAACGTTTCGATCGCGAACTCCTTGGCGGGCCGCGGAGCCCAGTCCACCGCGCGGTTTCCCACCGCCAGGACGGGGCCGGTGACCCCGTCCAATACCGCAGCCACCGCTTCTCCGGCCAGCACTCCGGCCGTTCCAGCGATACCTCCGCTGAGAATTCCGAGTGCGGCCTGTCGGCGGCCTGCGTGCTTGCTCATGCCGGTTATTCGGAGCCCCGGATAGGACGGATTGGTCCGGCCCCATCCGCGTTGGTGACCTCAGTCACACGGCATTCTTCCGAAAGGGCACGACCCTTTCCTATGAAGCAGGACAATGAGAGAAGAAGATCGAAGAAGGGCCGCCATCCGTGTGATGCCCGCCGGACATCGACGTGGAGCGACAGAACCGGCCTCCGCACCGAAGTGCGAAGGCCGGTCTTTGGTGGAGCTGAGGGGACTCGAACCCCTGACCCCCTCCATGCCATGGAGGTGCGCTACCAGCTGCGCCACAGCCCCGTAGGGAACGGCAAATATTACCCACACGTACCCGGGCCAGGCCAAATCGGCCCGTCAGTGTGTGGTGGAGACGTGCTGATCACGCGTCACGGGCCCCGGTAGTGCGCCAGCGTTCCACGACACCAGACGCCAGCCGGTGCGGTGCTGCGCCAGCTCGGCCCACTGGCAGTTCCCCAGGCCCGCCATGGTCAACCACGTCTGCCGGTCGGACCAACCCAGGACCGAGCTCACCAGGGTGCGGGCGGCCAGTCCGTGCGTCACCAGTACCGCGAGCTGCCCTTCGTGCAGCATCCCCACCACTTCGCTGAAGACGGAGTGGGTGCGCAAGCCCACCTCCCGCAGGTTCTCACCGTGACCGCCGCGTCGGGCGTCGTAGCCCTGGGCGATGGCGGCGGTCTCCTGGGGATACCGCGCCGCGACCTCGTTGTGCTTCATGCCGGCCCACGTGCCGACATCGATCTCCCGGAGTCGACGGTCGTAGTCCACCGGGACGCAAGCCCCTCTACTCAGCGCCTGAGCCGTGCGCGCCGCACGGGTCAGGTCACTGGAGACGATGCGGGTTATCGGCTGGGCGCTCAACGCCTTCGCAGCCGCCTCCGCCTGGTGCTCACCGGCAGAAGAGAGGTCGGTGTCGAGGTGGCCTTGGTAGATGCCCCCGACGTTGTGCAACGTCTGTCCGTGCCGGAGCACGATGACCCGTCGGGTCGTCGTCACGCGGACTCGTTCTTGAGGGTGGGACAGTCCTTCCAGAGTCGTTCCAGGTCGTAGAACGCCCGGTCCTCCGCGTGCATGACGTGGACGATGATGTCGCCGAAGTCCAACAGTACCCACCGAGCCTCACGGATGCCCTCCCGCCGTAGCGGTTTGGACCCCAGCTGCAGGAGCCGCTCCATCACGGCGTCGACGATCGAGGCGACCTGCCGCTCGTTCGGGGCCGAGGCGATGACGAAGACATCGGTCAGGGCAAGTTGTCCGGTGACATCCAGCGCCACGACGTCTTCGGCCAACTTGTCTTCTGCGGCCGCACCGGCCGCCATGGCTAGGTCGGTGGCTCGCTTACTGGCTCCCACTCAGGGCTCCTTGCTGTAGAGGTGGTATTTGTTGATGTGCTGCACGACGCCGTCAGGCACCAGGTACCACACGGGCTGGCCGTGGGCCGTGCGATGGCGACAGTCGGTTGAGGAGATCGCCATGGCCGGCACTTCGAGCAGCGTGACCCGGTCCTTGGGCAGACCGTGGTCGCTCAGCTCGTGCCCCGGTCGGGTCACCCCGATAAAGTGCGCGAGCTCCCACAGCTCCTCCACGCCTTTCCAGGACAAGATCTTCGCCAGCGCGTCTGCTCCGGTGATGAAGAACAGCTCGGCGCCCGGATAGGCAACACGCAGATCGCGCAGGGTGTCGCGGGTGTAGGTCGGCCCGTCCCGGTCGATATCGACCCGGCTGACCGTGAAGCGGGGGTTGGATGCTGTGGCGATGACCGTCATCAGGTAGCGGTGCTCGGCGGGGCTGACGGAGTCAGCATCTTTGCGGTAGGGCTGCCCCGTTGGCACGAAGACGACCTCGTCGAGGCGCAACGATGAGGCGACTTCGCTGGCGGCTACGAGGTGGCCGTGGTGGATGGGGTCGAACGTCCCGCCCATGACCCCCAGACGCATCAGTGCTGGCTCGCCTGTCCCTTGACCGGCCCGGGGCCACCATCGGCATCATGCTGACCGTGGGCAGTGCCATCGTCGGCGTTGTCGTGATCGGTATGGGGGTCCAGCGCCAGGGTGTTGCGAAAGCTCCACAGCAGGGCGAGCAGACTGGCGAAGGCGACGGCGGCGATCACGCCGAACCAGATCGGCTCGAACCACAGCTCGTTGACGTGGGACTCACCTTCGGTGGCGGCGGCATAGACGGCTGGCAGCATGGAGCCAGACTACCGGGCTGCGCGGCATACAGTGGAGGGCATGTCCGTGCAGTTGTCCGTCATCGTCCCGATGTTCAACGAAGCGGACGTGCTGCCCTTGCTCGTGGAGCGACTTCGCCCCGTGCTACAGCAGATGGTCGACGATGGTGCGCTGCGGGGCACCGACTCCTACGAGGTGCTGGCCGTCGACGATGGCTCTCGCGACCAGACGCCCGTTCTGCTCCAGCGGTATCACCGTGAGTGGCCCCAGCTGCGGGTCGTGCGGCTGCGGGCCAACGCGGGGCACCAGGCGGCCATCTCGGCAGGGCTGGCCACGGCGGGTGGGGACTGGGTGATCACCCTCGACGCAGATCTGCAGGACCCGCCCGAGACGATTCCCACCATGCTCCAACAGGCACGGAGCCAAGGGGTCGACGTGGTCTACGGGGTCCGGACCGACCGCTCCTCGGACTCCCTCTTCAAGCGCTCCTCCGCTCGTGCCTTCTACGCCGGCATCCGGGCCGCCGGGGCCACCGATGCCCCTGACGACGCCGGAGACTTCAGGTTGATGTCACGGGCGACGGTGGACGCCGTGAATGCCCTTCCCGAAACCCATCGAGTGCTCCGGCTGGTGGTGCCTTCACTCGGCTTTCCCTCCACCACCGTGGGATACGCCCGCGAGGCGCGCGCCGCTGGGTCCTCCAAGTATCCGTTGCCGACCATGGTGCGGATGTCGATGGACGCCCTCACCGGCTTCTCCCTGGCCCCCCTACGACTGGCCACCTGGTTCGGCCTAGGAGGTTTCGCCGCCTCACTGCTGCTGCTGGCCTACGCCGTCGGCGCCAACCTCTTCGGCTTCACCGTGGCAGGCTGGACCTCAACGGTGGTGGTCGTCGCGGCGGTCGGAGCCGTGCAGCTCCTGTGTCTCGGAGTCCTGGGTGAGTACGTCGGACGCATCTACTCCACCTTGCAGCGTCGACCGACCTACTACATCGCCTACGACTCGTCGACCGGAGCCGCCCTCGAGCCAGATCGCATCGAGTCCGAACGACACGAGCAGGAGCGATAGGGCCCCCGAGCAGAGGGCGATCGTGATCACCGGAGCCAGTCCGGGGGTCACCGTGACGGCCAAGGCCACCGCCGAAAGGGCCGCAATCACGCGGCGCGAGGGCCGGGTGGGCAGGACAGGGCGCCGGCCCGTCGGCGGCGTCCAACGCACGGCCTCCACCACCGCGAAGAGATATCGCAGTCCCCCCGCCAGCAAGATCCACCCACCGACCTGGTGGGCGGCGATCACCGACAGAGCGACCACCATCGCTGCGTCGGTCTCCGCGTCGAGCATCGCTCCCACCTCGGAGGCGGTCTGAGTCCGTCGCGCCACCGCGCCATCCACTCCGTCCAGGAGCAGCGCCACCAGCGCCAAGCCCAAGAGCCACCATGAGGTGGCGGGTAGCGATCCCAACGCGACCAGCACCGCCCATCCGGCGACCACCGCGACGAGCACGGCCCGGACTACCGTGACGGTGTCGGCTGTGGTCACGCATTCGGCGGCACTCCGACGCCCCAGCGCGGCCAGCAGCACCGGGAGGGCGACCACGGCCGGTGCCAGCGCGACCAGGTCCAGAGGCCCGGCGCGATGCTCAGGCACCGTCCTGACGAGCACGAGACACCCGAGAATGGCGGCCCCCACGACCACCACCGCGTAGACGGTGAAGGGCCGTGGCGTGGTGGCTGCTGGCATAACCGGACTCTACGATGGCCGCTGAGCCGGCCTACAGCAGGGAGCACCATCGATGAGCGCACCGCAGCCACAGGACTCCACGGTCCCCCGAGCTCCGAGCGTCGGTGGGATGCAAGCATCCTCTTTCTGGAGCTCGGGGGCTGGCAGTGGTGAGGTCCGCACCCACGTGGTGGCGCGCCCCGGCCCCGGTGAAGTCCTGGTCCGCGCGCTGCACTCCGGCATCAGCCGTGGCTCGGAGTCCTTGGTCTACACCGGTCAGGTCCCACCCTCGGTCAGCACCGCGATGCGAGCCCCCTTCCAAGAGGGTGACCTCCCCGGCCCGGTGAAGTACGGGTACCTCTCGGTCGGTGAGGTCATCGAGCTCGGCTCGACAGGGTCACACCTTCGCTTGGGTCAGCGGGTTTTTGCGCTCTTTCCCCATCAGGACCGCTACGTCATCCCGGTGGAAGCCGCGACTATCGTCCCGGATGACGTGCCCTCGCGCCGAGCCGTCCTGGCGGGAGTGGTCGAGACCGCCATCAACGTGGTGTGGGACGCCACGCCACGCTGGGGTGAACGCATCGCCGTGCTCGGGTGCGGCCTGGTCGGAGCGAGTGTCTGTGCCCTGTTGCGCGACTTCCCGCTCGCCCGTCTGGTCGTCGTGGATCCGCAACCTCGGAGTGTGGCCCTGGCTGCGCGACTCGGGATCGAGTCGCTGACCCCTGAGCAGGTCACAGCAGAGTTCGACACAGTGGTGCACTGCTCCGGCACCCAGGACGGTCTCGCCCTGGGACTGTCCCTGTTGGCCTTCGAGGGACAGCTGGTGGAGACCTCGTGGTTCGGCCAGCACTCCCCCGTGGTCCCGCTGGGCGCTGAGTTCCATTCTCGACGGCTGACGATCCGCGCCAGCCAGGTCTCGACGGTGGCGCCGTCCATGCGTGAGCGAAGGACGCGCCGTGATCGGATGGCGGCGGCTCTGGCGGAGCTGCGTGACCCGTTCTACGACTCGTTGCTGACCGGCAGTACTACCTTGGCCGACCTGCCCGAGACGATGGCTGGGATCGCTTCGGGCCACATGCCGGGATGGTGCCAGGTCGTCGACTACCCCACCGCGACGCGCAACGACACGCGGGTCTGATGTTCACCGTGAACGTGCGCAACCACATGATGGTCGCCCACAGCCTTCCAGACCCCTACTTCGGGCCGGCACAGTCCCTGCATGGTGTCACCTACGTCGTGGACGTCGCCCTCCGCGCCCCCACCCTGAACCGTCATGGAGTGGTGCTGGACATCGGCGTGGCCAGCTCGGCTCTGGCCGAGATCGTGGCGGACCTCACCTACCGGAACCTGGATGATCATCCGGCCTTCCAGGGCGTCATGAGCACGACCGAGGTCCTTGCTCAGCACGTCGCGGAGGCGATGCTGCTCTCTGTCACGCGCGCTGACGAGGACCTCCGCACCACGCTCGCGGAGATCGAGGTGCGCCTTCGCGAGCACCCTGACGCGTGGGCGGGCTACACCTTGATGGTGGAGCCGCGTGCTGACACCTGACACTCCCGGGCGGGTCGTCAGTCCCGGTGGACTCTCCGGACCCAGCGGGGGCTCGATCTACAACGAGCGCATCGCGCAGCAGTGGGGCACCACCGTGGAGCGCGTCGCGGGCCGGTGGCCCTTTCCCGACGAAGCCGACCGACGTGCTCTGTTGAACGTGCTGCTCCACGGCTCCGCCGCCGACCCGCGACCGGTGCTCCTGGACGGGCTGGTCGGCAGCTGCGCCCCGCAGGAGATCCGGCAGGCCCGTGCTGCAGGAGTTCGGGTGGTCATGCTGGTGCACCTGCCACTGCCTGCCGAGACCGGTCTCAGCCCCACGGACAGGCAGCTGCTGTTCTCACAGGAGAACGCTGCACTCCGGCTCGCCTCCGCCGTCACCTGCACCTCGCCGTGGGCCGCCCGCGATCTCCGCGATCGCTACGGGCTCCGGGAGGTCACGGTCGCCGAGCCGGGGACGGACCGCCAACCACTGGCGACGGGGAGTCGCCCCGCTCAGCTGATGACGCCAGCGGCCTACACCCCGCGCAAGAACCACCGTCTCCTCGTGGCGGCCCTCGCGTCGCCGAGGCTCGCTGGTCTCCCGTGGCACGCCTTGTGGGTGGGCACGGACCCCACGGGCAGCGCGCGAGCGGCGTTGGCCCACGACCTGGCCGCCGCCGGCCTGCAAGATCGGGTGACCCTCGGCCGGGCGCGCATCGGCACCGATATGGACCAGGCGTGGGCGGCCACCGACCTGTTGTTGTTGCCCTCGGTCACCGAGACCTACGCGATGGTGGTCGCCGAAGCGCTCGCCCGTGGCATTCCAGCCGTGGTCGGCGCAGGCACCGCGGCGGCAGAGACTCTGCACGGACACCTGCCTCCTTCCCCGCTCGGCACGGCCGAGGTCGACACCACGAACGGCACCGCGTCACCAGGGGCGGCCCTGGCGACCGACGACCCCGTCGCCTGGGCTGGTTCGATCGCCTGCTGGTTGACGTCGAGCGCCCTGCGAGAGCAGTGGCGCCGCTCGGCGAGAGCCCGAGCCCAGCGTCTGTCCCCGTGGAGTGTGCCGGCAGGTATCTTGGCCCGACTCATGAGGACACCGTGACAGAACGACCGATCGAGGCCAGCTGGCTCGACTTGCGCTACCACGCCGACGATCGAGCGCGTCAGCGCAGCCTTCCGTTGGTGCGTGACCTGGCCGAGCACCTGCTCGCGAATGCGCACCCGGGGCCCGTCCCCGGGACGTCGCAGAAGCCGGTCCCACAGGCGCCCGGACTCGCGGTCGTCGACGTGGGTGCCGGAACGGGTGCCAACCTGCGCTGGTTGGGTCCCCATCTGGACCAGGCTCTCGGCTCCGCCCTCGCACAGGACTGGGCACTCCTCGACCACGACGCCGTGCTGCTGGAGGCCGTACGCGGGGCCGCTGCGCCGTGGCTTCGACGAAGCATCCGCCATACCGGCAGCGTGGCCACGCTCGGAGATCTGCTGCAGACCACCGGGCATCCTCGGTTGGTCTCCTGCTCGGCTCTGCTGGACCTGTTGACCGCCTCCCAGATCGACGACCTGGTGGCAGCCACGGTGAGGGGGGCAGACGCTGCCTTGTGGTCCTTGTCGGTCACCGGTGACGTGTCATTCGACCCTGGCCACGCCGACGATGCGCTCCTCGTCCAGCGGTTCAACAGCGACCAGCAACGAGGCACGACCACCGCGACCGGACCGCACTTCTTGGCGGGTCCGGACGGATGGCGGCTGGCCGAGCGCGCCTTCATCGACCGAGGGTGGCGGGTCAGCCTCGCCCGCACCCCGTGGATCCTCGGCCCCAACGACGCGCCTATGGTCGCTCGGCTGCTGACCGAACGGGCACAGGCAGCTCTGAAGACCACCGACGTATCCGCTGATCCACGGGCCATCAGGACCTGGCTGGCGCTACGACTGGACCAAGCCGAGCGCGGCCAGCTCGAGGTCCGCGTCGATCACCAGGACCTGCTCGCGTTGCCGCCGAAGTCGATCTCGGAGCAGACGTCCTCGCCCAGCTGGTAGCGCCGGACCGTGGGTCGAATGGCCCGGGACAGGGAGTCCTCCCCCTCAAAC
>JBASAN010000301.1:0-5032 GCA_049650625.1 Ornithinimicrobium sp. | reverse complement strand
GCATCTACACCGCCCAAGGGTTCGAGTACGACTACAGCGGCGTCATCATGGGCCCCGACCTGGTGTGGCGCGACGATCACTGGGTGGCGCGGCCGGAGGAGAGCCACGACACCCCGGTCAAGCGCGGTACGCACGCTGAGTTCGACAGCGCTGTGCGCAACACCTACAAGGTCCTGCTCACGCGCGGGATGCGCGGCTCGACGGTGATGTCGACCGATTCGGAGACCCAGGCGATGCTGGAGGGGCTGATCGGCTGACGGGCATGTCCCGTGGCGGGGTGTTGCGCAAGGCGCGGTCGGTCTAGGCGTCCGGCGTGCTGCTTGGCTCTCCAGTACCTGAATGCATGTCGATGGCGTGTCCGTCGAACTCGTGCCACGCCAGGAGACTTCGAAACCTCAAGTCCGGTTGCTCCCAGATCCATTCGCGTCGCCCCGGGACCTCGCCCACCACGGCATTAACCAGCGCGTGGGTGGACTTGATCCTCCGTGCCGCCGCCAGCAGCTGCAGGTGCACCGTGTCGCGACGGGCTGGAGGCGCTCGGTGCATGCACTCGGCCAGTGCGATCCTCGAGTCGGTCCCATCGGCAGCGATGCGAGTGACGACCGACCGCAGGGAGTTGTCTGGGAAGTCCGGCCGCACCAGCGCCTCATACATGGCCCAGTGGTCCATCACCCCGGCCAGCTGCAGGGTTTCGACGACCGTGCGGACAGAGTCGACCGGCAGGTCAGGCCGCATCAGCAAGGTGTGGCTGACGCACTCGTCACGGCGAGCTGCGATCCGTTCGAGTGACTCGCGAGGCAGGCTCCTGTTGGCGATCGCCTGGCGTCTCACCTCGGGCTCGGGATGACGCGCGGCCAGTTCGTCGAGGACGTCGACGTTCGTGCCGCGTTCTGCGGAGAGAGCAGCCATCGCAGCGTCGGCACTGCGACACAGCGGAGTATCCGGAGTCAGCCGAAGCCACTCGACAAAGGGATCACGTTCCATTCCACTGAGCGCGCGGCTGTCGCGCTCGTCAGCCGCCACCTCGAAGTGCTGGTCGAGGCTCTGTCGGTAGGACGAGCCGTCGCGGGCGGAATGGAGCGCGTCGATCAGGGCGGATCGAGCGTCCAGTTCATCGAGACCTCGCGGCAGCAAGCCCGTCTCGCCGCCGGGAGCGAACATCTTCCGGAGCCCGGCGTGCCGCCGCGTGAGCTCTAACCAGTCGTACTGACCCCACTGCAGCTGCAGCGACACCCCGGCGATGACCGCGTAGAAGAGGCCCTGCTCATCCGGGCCGACGAACCCCCATCGGCGGTAGGAGTCCCAGTGGTCACCCCGGTAGCGCGGGCCCCAGGAGTCACGGGCATCGGGATCGACGAACGGAAGCACCTGTCGCAGCACTCTGGCGGGAAGCTCTCCTGATTGCATCAGCATCACCGAGTGGCTCGGCCCGAGGAACGGGTCCCCGTGATGGTTCGTGCACGGGACGCAGGCCGCGACGATGTCTCGGTCGCGGCCTACCGGCGTCTCGTAACGGGCTGATCCCCAGACGCACAGTTCACAAGGCGTCGTCTCCGGCACGATGGCGACGGTCCCGAACTCCGCACGTTCATGAGCGAGCGTCTCGATCCCTGGCACACAACGGCGAGCGAAAGCATCGAGCACGTGCTCGTCGGGTGGTGTTGCGGCCATCCCGTCTCGATCGAACGCGGGTATCTGGACGGCGTAGTGCTGGTGGTAGGCGTATTCGATGGCCCCGGACTCGAGCAGCCGGTGGAGTGTCTCGGGCGGGACCGTCGATGCCCACTCGTCGATACTGGGGACGTTGCGAAGGAGGGGGTGGAAGGCCACCTCGCTGTTCTATCGTGTGAGACCGACAACCGCGGGCGATCCGCAGAGCTAGGTAGGCATCAGTGTGGTCTGCCGATTGACGTCGAAACCACCACCTATGGTCTTCCCTGTGCCTCGCGACGAACTCGCCCTGCTGCTTCGGTTGAACAGGAGCTGGTACGACGACATCCCCGCGGATGAGCTCTACGAGATCACCAGGGCGTGGTGGGTGATGTCGTCTAGAAACGCTCAGCGAGTCAGTCGCGTGCTTGCCGTCGCGGCTGGAGTCGTGCGCGAAGTCTACGAGCCGGAGCAGTGGATCCAGTGTCCCGTCGACGGACTCGAGAACCGGGTCGGGTTTCTCGGCTCTGTGGCACCGGACCGAGCCGCCTACGTGGGCCGAGATGTCGCCCACTTCTTCAAACCCGGGTCTGCGAACCCTGTGCGCTACCTCCCGCTGGATTATCTGGCCGAGGACCTCGCCATGCCCGAGGGCCGCTGTGGTGAGCTCGCCGCACACGAGCCGTTCGCCGCCCTGCTGAACGTTGTCGAACCGGGTCTCCTCGAACGGGTGATCCCCCTGCTCGAGGCGTTCGAGAACGACCTCTTGTGGGCTCAGTCCCGCGCAGCCCAGGAGCTATTTCACTCCAACACGATCGCGTGGCTCCTACGGAACCATCCCGTTGCGCTGACGCCAGTACTCGCAGCACTCGGCGGCGGGGCCACCCATGACGCCTCTGACGGTGTTGAGGTTTGGCGCGAACGACGGAATATCGACATCGTGATCGATGCGGGCGGGTCGTCCCCCAAGATAGTGGTGGAGAATAAGCTCTACTCCGTCCCGTACCCGGAGCAACTCCTCAAGTACAACGCCTACCCACTGCCGTGGTCTTCCGCTCACGATGACTCAGGTGCTGACAACACCACGTACGTGCTGCTGAGCTTGATGCGGCCATCGTTCCCGTTGCCCAGCCCGTGGGTTCATGTCGACTACCGCGAGCTCGCGTCCGCTCTCGACGCCGTTGATGCCGACGCACTGGGGCGAGCGGTGGATCAGTTCGCGAGGTACCGCGTCCTGGTCCATCGACTTGTCTCGCTGGCGGAAGCAGTCGACCCGGCACAGGCCCTGGACGAACGTTTCTCTGCAGCGGAGGCGGTAGCACAGCTACCTGGGGGTGGGCTGGACGGCGCGATTGCTCGCATGCGCTTCAGTGGACTTGCTCAGGTCGTTCAGTCCGAGTTCGGCGCCCCCAAGTCGTTCGATGTCGGTGGCGCCCGCGGCGGCATCATCACCTACTGGCGCAGGTTGAGCGCCGACCGCAGCATCGGCTGGCAATTTCAGGAGAACCAGCTGCGCTTCCAGATCACGGTGGAAACCCCTGAGCTACAAGGAAAATCTTCACGTGGTGCCCGCGAGAAGATCGTCGAGTCCGAGCACATCGAGTTCTTCGACCACGACGACCTTGACCAAATCCTGGGGATCGATCTCAGGCCCAAGGTTTACGAGCCCGGCAAATGGCTCGGCTTCAATCCCGACTTCGTCTACCGGCACCGACCCGTCGAACCGACTGTCTCGACCCGAAAACTCGCCTCCGCGCTTGCTTGCATGACGAGGCGTGTAGATCAGTTCGCTGACGAGATTGGGTACGACGTGGAGTGAGGGACCTGGTGGGATCCCCAGGCGCGTCTCGGAGGCTCACGACGCGCTGTCGAGCTCGTCCAGAGCCTTGTCGACGATGTCGTCGTCCGACGGCGCCGATCCCTGGGACCAGGTCGCAGGGTCAATCCCGTACTTCTCGCTCAGAAATCGGAGCCGGTAGACGTCACGGGCCGTGCGGTACGTGGCGTCGGCCATCTGGGCGGACAGGCCAGCGTTCAGGAGGACTCCGGCAACGGGGACGGCCTGGGCCAGCTTCCGCTTGGTCAGCCTTTCCCCGAGTCGTAGGAAGACTTGGTCGATGAGCTTGACCAGCGCGTTCTGGTTGAGCTCGGCCCATGTAGCGCGACGCATCATCCGTGTGGTGAGACGCCGAATGCTCGACAGCGCGGCTGCCTTCTCCGCGGCGGTGGAGGCGGTCCCGATCGAGATGACCCCGAGCGCGTAGGCTTCCTCCTCCGGCTCTCGGACGTCGTAGCCGTACTCGGCGGCCACCTGTCCGATGATGCGTCCCATGATGGCCATCGAACTGACGGCGTCGACGGCGATGGCAGCGCCGGCTACGGCTGCGCTCACCCCACCGCTGACCGTGGCCGACACCTCGGCGCCGGTCACCGCGAGCGCGCTGGCGCCTCCTTCGAAGGTCGCCAAGCCTGTATAGATGGACCTTACCCCCGGCAAGCCGCGATCTAGCTGCCTGAGGTCGAGGGTCGTCAGGTGTGCGGCACCGGAGACACCGTGACGCTGGAGGACCTTGGTGGCGTTCACGCTGCGGAGGGCTGGATCAAAGGTGACAGCCTTGAGCCCTGTCAGCGCTTTCAGAATTTGCTCCTCGAGGCCCTCGTGCCCGGGCATGGCGTTCCACGCCCCACCCGCAGCGTTCTTCGCCGGCTTCAGAGCCTGATCCACGATCCGCCGGAGCCTGCCGTCCCTCTTGTTATTCAGCCGCTCTACCGCGGCATGCCACACCTTGCGCTCGTAGTCGGACATCGCTGCGGTGGTCATGACTTGTGCTGATCCCTCCGGATCGCGACGCGCGTCGTGCGCGTCGGTGACGGGCATGGCCCTGGCTCGCCAGCCAGGTACTGATGAGCCGGTCGACAATTTACGGCGGTCCGGGTCCCCATGAATCGGCTTCGGCCACACCCGATTTCTCTAGGCTCCACCGCGATGGCGGCATCGCAGGTCGGGTCCCCACGTCTGGGACAGCAATGACCGACACCGACGCGCCCGACAAGAACGGTCAGGATGGTTCGCCTACGTACCTTTGGATAGCGCACCCTCGACCCCGGTGGAGGCGCTCGCGCCCCTCAAGGATCCGATCCGCATCCGCGCCATTCGGCACACTGGTTTCCCCGCGCTGGGACCGCGACGACTGTCTCGGTGACGGCTTCGTGACGCTGCAGGTCGCGCTGGGGCTCAACCGGATGACCTACGAGCTGCTGGCTCGGTGGCAGGCAGACTTCCAAGCCATGCCGCCCTACGCGCCTACGGTCGAGCGCGCGGAGCACCGGCGTCGAGGGGAGTACCTGCGCGACCGTCTTGCGCGCAAGCTGAGCTCCCGAT
>JBASAN010000300.1:0-1559 GCA_049650625.1 Ornithinimicrobium sp. | reverse complement strand
GCGCGGGACCGGGTCTCGGTCAGTTCGTGACGGGCGGAGGCGGCGGACAGGCGCTCACCTGCGCCCACTTCGAGTAGATGGCGTGAATGACGTCGAGGTAGAGCGCGATGAGGTCGCCGGAGCGATCTGCGTTGTGGACCTCAGTTGGGGGTAGGTGCATGGAGACACCCTTCTTTGTCTTCCGAAGCCGCCTGGCATCCAGTCCGGGTCTGATCAAGAGGACCAGGAACGGCGAGGGCGGGATGAGGTACTCGCGGACCCATGCGCGCCACTCCTCGCGGTCGACGAGGACGTCCCAGGCGTCGTCGAAGGTCTTCGCTTGGGCCGAGGTCAGTTCAGGATCCAGCCACGCCTTGCTGATCGAGGAACTCATCCCGTACTGATGCCAAAGTTGCGGCTCTACAGGACCGTCCGCGTCCTGCATCACTTCCGGAGTTGCGTCCGCCATCCCCGGAGACTAGCCGAGGTCTGCCGTCGCGAAGGAGCGTGGCAAGTGGCCAGCACATACCGTAACGTCCGGATCTGCCGCGATGAGTGCGGTCCGGACGAGGGGGTCAGGCCGCGACTTCAACTGGGAGCCGGCGTGCTCGTTCCTGCGACAGGTGCCGCAGTGTCGTGGCGATGCAGGCGACCTGAAGCCAGCCCGTCGCCGACGTGGTGGTGTTCTCGAACGACTTCGCCAACCGACGAGAGCGCCCGAGGCGGCCGTGGGCGACCTCGACGCTCCAGGCGTGCCGGATGGGGCGGAAGACCGGCTGCTTGTCGTCCCATCCGACCCGACGGACCTCCAGGTCGTACTCCCGGCTGAGGTCCCGCGCGGCGGCTGCGGTGACCCCGCGGTCTACCAGGACGAGCTCGAGTCGGGCGGTGACGCCCTGCTGGGTCAGGTGCTCCAACATGAGGTCGCTGGCCCGGTTCTCGTGGGTGGAGGCGGGCACCACTACGGCGCCCATCGGCAGGCCGGTTACATCGACGGCCACGACACGCTTGGCACCCTTGGTGCGACCGTAGGGGCCGCCGCGGTCGTGGAAGGTGAACCCGCCGTTTGAGGCACCACGGGCGAGGTGGGTGTCGATGACGACCATCGAGGGCGTCTCGTCGGCTCTTCCGTCCTGTCGGCGTGCGGCTGCGTGCAGCACCGTCAGCTCCCGTGCCCACGTGTCGTTGCGGGACCAGCGACGGAACTGCGACCAGACCCGCGTCCACGGCCCGAACGACTCTGGGAGGTAGCGCCACTGACAACCGGTCTGCGCGATGTACAACATCGCGTCCACGACATTCCGCAGGTCGTCGGCGTGCCTGCGACCGCGCTTGCCTGGCGCGTTGAAGACGGGCTCCAGCAAGCCCCACTGCTCATCGGTCAGGTCACTTGGGTAAGGCATGCCCCGCACGGTGCCTACGCAACTCGCCCAGCCAATAGGGACACACCCAGTCAGGAGACGAGCAGGTCCGCGTACTCGGGGTGCCGCTCGATCCACGCCGACACGAACGGGCACGGTGCCTCGACGCGGAGCCGCCCCGCGGCCCGCACGTCGTCGAGGGCCCCCCGCACCAGGGCG
>JBASAN010000299.1:0-2550 GCA_049650625.1 Ornithinimicrobium sp. | reverse complement strand
CGGTCAGCGCATCACCAGCGACCAACACACCGTTGGCGGTGTCGTGAACGCTGACGTGCCCAGGCGTATGACCGGGGGTATGCAGGATCGTCAGGTCGAAGACCCGGTCGCCGTCCACTAGACCGGACACGCTGCGACCGATGTTGATCGCCGGGATGTCGGCCTCCCCCGCGTGGAAGACCGCGTCGGGAGCGGCTTGGGCGATGGCGGCCGCCGAGCCGATGTGGTCGGGGTGTGAGTGGGTCAGGATGACGTCTCCGACCTCGCCCCAACCGAGGTCCATGGACTGCAGCACGGCCTCGATGTCACCCTCAGATCCTTCCGTGCCCGTGTCGACGACCACTGCCTGACCGCCGCGGGCCAGGACGTATGCCGAGACGAACCCCAGGTTGGCTCGTTCCCACACCGCCGACGGGCTGGAGGGGTCGGTCGTCGTCTCAGCAGCCGTGTCGGCTCCTTCGCCGGCCCCTTCGGCCTCGGGGTCCGAGCCTGACGTGGCGCTGGTGTCGCTGGAACATCCGGCCGCCAGCGCGACGGCGCCGAACGCCATTCCCCCTGCCCCAGAACGAAGCAGCAACCGCCGACTGATGAGGATTCCCATCACCTGAGTATGGGCCGCGCCCTCCCGGCATCGCCGGCCGGGTCCCCCGTCGAGTCAGACGGAGTCGCAGCACATGGCGGTGGTCGGTGCCACGACAGGTTGTCCCACGGACGGCATACCGAGGGTCACGGCGGGCTTGACCGTCCCCGCCGTGCCCTCACCCTCCTGCAGGGCACTCCAGGCGTCCCCACCGGCGGTGCGTCGCACCGCGTAGAGGCCACCGTCGAGTCCTGAGTCGGCGACCAGGTGGTGCGGAGCGGCATACGTGACCACGACGCGGACCAGGTCACCGGGCCGAGGCTCCTCCCCCCCTGGCGGCACCGCGAAGTGCACGAGCCGGTTGTCGCGGGCCCGACCGGACCGGCGCTGCGTCTCCGCGTCCTTGCGTCCCTCGCCGGGTGAGACGAGGACCTCGACCTCACGGCCGACCAGCGTCATGTTCTCGGCCCAGGACACCTCTTCCTGCACGGCGATCAGCCGGTCGAAGCGCTCCTGCACCACGGCCGTGGGGACTTGGTGGTCGAACTCCGCGGCCGGGGTCCCCGGCCGGATGGAGTACTGGAAGGTGAAGGCGCTCGAGAAGCGGCTGGCGCGCACCACGTCCAACGTGCCCTGGAAGTCCTCCTCAGTCTCTCCCGGGAAGCCCACGATGATGTCGGTGGTGATGGCGGCGTCCGGGATCTGCTCACGGACGCGGTCCAAGATGCCGAGGAACTTGCTGCTGCGGTAGGAACGCCGCATGTCCTTGAGCACCTTGTCCGAGCCGGACTGCAACGGCATGTGCAGGCTGGGCATCACGTTCGGAGTCTCGGCCATGGCCGTGATGACGTCATCAGTGAAGGCCGCCGGGTGCGGGCTGGTGAAGCGCACCCGTTCCAGCCCCTGAATCTCTCCACACGAGCGCAGCAGCTTGGCGAACGCGCCACGGTCGCCGAACTCGACCCCGTAGGTGTTCACGTTCTGGCCGAGCAAGGTGATCTCGATGACGCCCTGAGCGACCAGGGCCTGGATCTCGGCCAGGATCTCACCCGGGCGGCGGTCTCGCTCCTTGCCGCGCAGCGCGGGCACGATGCAGAACGTGCAGGTGTTGTTGCAGCCGACCGAGATCGACACCCACCCGCTGTAGGCCGAGTCGCGTCGGGTGGGCAAGGTGGACGGGAAGACGTCGAGAGCCTCCAGGATCTCGACCTCCGCCTCCTTGTTGTGCCGGGCGCGATCCAGCAGCGCGGGCAAGGACCCGATGTTGTGCGTGCCGAAGACCACGTCGACCCACGGTGCCCGCTCGACGATGGTGTGCCGGTCCTTCTGGGCCAGGCAGCCGCCCACCGCGATCTGCATGTCGGGGTTGGCCATCTTGGCCGGTCGCAGCATGCCGAGGTTGCCGTACAGCTTGTTGGCGGCGTTCTCGCGGACCGCACACGTGTTGAAGACGACCACGTCGGCAACAGCGTCCCGATCCTCAGTCGGCACGGCGGACACATCGGTATATCCCGCCGTCTCCAACAAGCCGGCGAGTCGCTCGGAGTCGTGCACATTCATCTGACACCCGTGGGTGCGCACGTCATACGTCTTGGGTTTCGCTTCTCGCGTGGCGCTGGCTTGCGTGGTCATAGTGCTCCAAGGATACGGGCGAGTCGGTATCAACCAGCCTCGTCCACGTCAGCACGCCTGGCCACAGGCCCCCGAGCGACATCCGACATCCGCGGGACCGGGATATCGTCGGTAGGGTGATCCCCGGACACGCACGGACACAGTGAAACTGCTGCGTGCGCCGGCAACCCAGGCCCATCTGTGAACCGTATCGAACGAGCTAAGAGGAGAGTGGCATGCTCATTGCGATGCTGTGTTATCTGGCCGCGGTGATTTTCACCCAGATGCTTGGGGTCTTCCTCCTCTACCGGGTAGAGAAATCAGGCGTCAGACGCTGGGGAGCCACGGGGCGTCTTTTT
>JBASAN010000298.1:0-4859 GCA_049650625.1 Ornithinimicrobium sp. | reverse complement strand
CCCCAACGTGCTCTACCCCGAGTCGTTCGCCACCTCGGTGACGAGCCGGGCCCCGAAGAACGTGAAGGTCGAGGTCTGGGACCCGGAGCGGCTGGAAGCCGAAGGGTGCGGCGGGATCATCGGAGTGGGTCAGGGCTCGGCACGCGGACCACGGATGGTGACAATGACCTACAGCCCCCGGGGCGCCACGTCGTCGCTGGCCTTCGTGGGCAAGGGCATCACGTTCGACTCCGGTGGTCTCTGCCTGAAGCCGGCGACCGGGATGGTCACGATGAAATGCGACATGGGTGGGGCGGCAGCAGTGGCCTCGGCGGTGGTCGCGATCGCCGAGCTGGGGCTCCCCGTGGCGGTCACCGGCTACCTCTGCCTGGCCGAGAACATGACCGGAGATCTCGCTCAACGACCCGGTGACGTGGTGACGATGCGGGGCGGCAAGACCGTGGAGATCATCAACACCGACGCCGAAGGGCGTCTGGTCATGGCCGACGGCTTGGCGCTGGCTTCAGAGCAGCAACCGGACGCCATCGTCGATATCGCCACCCTGACCGGTGCTTGCATGGTCGCGCTGGGATCCCGCACGTTCGGGGTGATGGGCAATAACGATGGCGTGATCGAGCGCGCGCTGGCCAGCGCTACCGCCGTAGGTGAGCCAGCCTGGCCGTTGCCCCTGCCCGAGGAGCTCCGCGCGAGCATGGACTCCCCCGTCGCTGACATCAAGCACACCGGAGAGCGGGCGGCTGGGGCCATGATCGCGGCCACGTTCCTCGCGGAGTTCGTCGGCTCGGACGCCTCCGGCGCGACGTTGCCCTGGGCTCACCTGGACATCGCGGGGCCTGCCTTCAACGACAACTCCCCCTACGGCTACACCCCCAAGGGCGGCACCGGTGCGGGTGTGCGTGCTCTGGTCGAGTTCGCCCGAAGCTACGTCGTCTAGCCGCTCTTGCGGCGGAACATCTGCTGAGCCCCGCTGGTCTTGGCGCCACGGGACCCGGCGACCTTGCCGTGCTCGCTATGGTCGGAGACGTCGGTCCCCCCGTGCGCATGCTTCTTGGCTAGCGCCTCTCGAAACTTGCGCTTGACGTCCTCTTCGTCAGGACCTTCCGAGTCGTTGATGTGCCCTTGGTCAGCAGCCATGCGTTCCTCCTGCAGTAGGTCGGAACGTCAGTTTGGCATCCCGGTGAAGCGGCGACCAGCGATTTTGGCGATGGGGCAGAACGGTCCATCGAGGTCGGTCAATGGTCTCGCTGTCGACGCGACCACTCGCGCATTCGACTCGGATAGCCGATCTGGTTCACGTCGTAGACGGGAATGGACAGGTCCCGACAGATTCCGAACCCGTTGCGGGGGCTCCCCACCGCGCGCCGGGTCCACTCGCCGTCGTGAGCGATCAGGACCAGCGTCGTCGTGCTGATGTTGGTGGCCGGCTCCACGTACCCCTCCACCCCGCGCCGGGTCGCGACGAACTCCTGCGCATAGGCGCGCACGGCAACCAGATCCACGGCCATGTCCGGCCCGTCCGTTCGCCCTCGCGGACCGCTACCGCCATTCCCGCCGGGGTCACCGCCCGTGCTGCGCCTGCGTCGCCACCACGTCATAAGCACCGAGGCTAAACCACCATGCCTGGGCTGCCTACCAGAGCACACCCAGTTTCCGGGGAGCGCGCCGAGCGCTGATCTGGGCCCGGTCCCACTCCGCGAAGGTGGCAAGATGCGCGTATGCAGTCTGCGGCAGAGTCGGCGCCGACCTACGACGTTGTCATCGTGGGAGGCGGGAGTGGGGGTTATGCGTGTGCGCTGCGGTCCGCGCAGCTGGGGTTGAGGGTGGCGCTGGTCGAGCAGGCCGAGCTCGGCGGCACTTGCCTGCACCGCGGCTGCATCCCCACCAAAGCACTGCTCCACGCCGCCGAGGTGGCCGACTCAGCGCGTGTGGCCGGCAGGTTCGGCGTGCAGGCCACCTTCGACTCCATCGACATGCCCGCGGTGAACCAGTACAAGGACGGCGTCGTCAAACGTCTCTACCGAGGCCTACAGGGCTTGGTGTCCGCGGCCACGATCGACTACGTGCAGGGGATCGGCAGGCTGGTCTCCAACGACACCGTCGCCGTCGGTGACGCCACCTTGACCGGTCGTTCCATCGTGCTTGCCACCGGCTCTGCGGCCCGCCAGCTGCCCCAGGCGCCGGTCGGTGGTCGCATCGTCACCAGTGAAGAGGCGCTGGCGTTGGACACCGTCCCGAAGCGCGTCGTCATCCTCGGGGGCGGGGTGATCGGTGTCGAGTTCGCCTCGATCTATCGCAGCTTCGGGGCCGAGGTCACGGTCGTGGAGGCGCTGGATCGACTCGTGGCGGCGGAGGACGAAGCCGTATCGAGCGCTCTGCAGCGGGCCTTTCGCAAGCGAGGCATCACGACCCGGACGGGCACGGCAGTCGCCAGCGCCGAGGACCTGGGCGAGACGGTGCAGGTCGTCCTCGCAGACGGAGACACCCTCGAGGCAGACCTGCTCTTGGTCGCGATCGGTCGGGGTCCGGTGAGCGAGGGCCTCGGGCTGGACGAGATCGGCGTCGCGACGGACCGCGGTTTCGTGACGACCGATGATCGTCTGCAGACCACGGTCGCCGGCATCTACGCCGTCGGCGACCTCGTCCCAGGGTTGCAGCTGGCGCACCGCGGCTTCGCACAGGGGATCTTCGTTGCCGAGCAGCTCGCCGGTCTGGAGCCGACCCCGATCGTGGAGCACGGCATACCCCGAGTGACGTACAGCGACCCCGAGATCGTTTCGGTGGGTCTGACGGAACACCAGGTCCGGGAGTCCTTCGGCGCTGCAACGTGTCAAGAGCTGAGCCTGGCCGGCAACGGCAAGTCCCAGATCCTGGGCACCACCGGCTTCGTCAAGCTCGTGCGCTCGGCCTCCGACGGCCCCGTGCTCGGCGTGCATATGATCGGCGGACGGATGAGCGAGCAAGCCAGTGAGGCACAGCTCATCGTGAACTGGGAGGCCATGCCCGACGAGGTGGCGTCGCTGATTCATGCTCATCCCACCCAAAACGAAGCTCTGGGCGAGGCGCACCTGGCCTTGGCCGGCAAACCACTGCACTCACACACGTGAGCGCCTGCACAAACCTGTATCGCACAACTAGACTGCCAATCCCCGGACCAGGAGACGTCGAAAATGTCTGAACGCGTAAGCATGCCAGCCTTGGGTGAGTCCGTCACCGAGGGCACCGTCACCCGTTGGCTGAAGAGCGTGGGCGACGAGGTCGAGGTTGACGAGCCGCTCCTCGAAGTCTCGACCGACAAGGTCGACACCGAGATCCCGTCACCCGTGGCCGGCGTGTTGCAGGAGATCCTGGCCGAGGAGGACGAGACCGTCGAGGTCGGAGCCGACCTGGCCGTCATCGGCGACGGGTCCGAGTCCTCCGACTCCTCCTCCGATGACTCCGGGGAGTCGCAGGAGGAGGAGTCCGCACCCTCCGGCGATGCAGGTGAGGACGACCAGGCGGACGAGGACGATGATGATGACGAGTCTGCATCGGACGGGGCCTCGGGAGAGTCGGGGAGCTCGGCGCCGCAGGAGGATTCCGGCGACGGTGAGCGAGTGACCATGCCCGCGTTGGGTGAGTCGGTGACGGAGGGCACCGTGACGCGGTGGCTGAAGGAGGAGGGCGACGACGTCGAGGTCGACGAGCCGCTCCTCGAGGTGTCCACCGACAAGGTCGACACGGAGATCCCCTCACCGGTAGCCGGCAAGCTGACCAAGATCCTGGCCGGGGAAGACGAGACGGTGGAGGTCGGTGGGGACTTGGCCATCATCGGTGGCGCAGAGAGCGGGTCGGCGGACGCCGACTCCGATTCCAGCAACGACACCTCCGATGGTGACTCGCAGGCCGATGACGATGCAGGCGACGACGATGCGGCCGCCGACGTCCCCGAGGACGACGAAGACCTCGCCTCGGAGCAGAAGCTGCACGAGGAGGCGGGTGAGGAGTCGGCGACCACGGACGGCAGCGACGCCTCCGGCTCGAAGAGCACCGAGTCCAGCGCATCGTCGGACGCGAAGGATGAGAAAGAGTCCGAGGACACGAAGGAGCCTGAGGGCGACAAGGAGTCGAAGGACGTCAGCGCCTACGTCACGCCGCTAGTGCGCAAGCTCGCGGCCAAGCACGACGTGGACCTGGACGCCATCGAGGGGACCGGCGTCGGTGGCCGGATCCGCAAGCAGGACGTCCTCGACGCCGCCAAGGCCGCCGAGTCCGAGCCGGAGCAGGAGCAGGAGGCTCCTGCCGCCGAAGCACCCCCCGCTCAGGAGACCTCAGCGGCACCGGATTCGCCTGCACCATCGGCCTCAAAGTCCTCGGCAGCACCCGACGACGCAGCCTCTGCCAAGCGCGGCACCACCGAGAAGATGTCCCGTCTGCGCAAGGTCATCGCGACCCGCATGGTGGAGTCGTTGCAGGTGAGCGCCCAGCTCACGACGGTCGTCGAGGTCGACGTCACCAAGGTGGCGCGGCTTCGTGCCCAGGCCAAGAACGACTTCCTCCGGCGGGAAGGCGTGAAGCTGTCGTTCATGCCGTTCTTCGCCCTGGCCGCGGTCGAGGCGCTGAAGCAGCATCCGACCGTGAACTCCAGCATCGACGGGGACCAGGTGGTCTTCCACGCCCAGGAAAACCTGGGCGTCGCCGTAGACACCGAGAAGGGCCTGATCGTCCCGGTGATCAAGGACGCGGGCGATCTCAACGTCGCCGGCCTGGCGCGCAAGATCGCCGACCTGGCCGAGCGCACCCGGACCAACAAGATCGGACCGGACGAGCTGGGCGGTGGCACGTTCACGCTGACCAACACAGGCAGCCGTGGAGCACTGTTC
>JBASAN010000297.1:0-9325 GCA_049650625.1 Ornithinimicrobium sp. | reverse complement strand
GCGGTGCGGACGAAGACGGTTCCGTCGTCGGCGACCCGGCCGAAGGCCATCGCCTCGGCGCTGGCTGCCTCACTCGCGGCTGGGGCGGCAGCGGGGCGCACTGCGGCCTTCCGGCCGGCGAACTGAGCCGGAGACGGAATCGCGGGACGCGGACGAGCCGGGGCCGTCGGCGCTTCTTCGGTGGGCGCTGGCGCGCCTTGCTCGGAGTTCTCGCTCACGACGATGCCGCCTCTTCCTTGAGGCCGACGCCGATGATGCTGATCGGTTGCGCCGGCATACCTTCGACCCCACCACCTTCGACACCTTCGTCGGCGATGTGGTCCACGATGTCCATTCCGTCGGTGACTGTACCGAAAATGGTGTAGCCACCCCCGTCGGTGGGCAGCATCGTGTCCTCGAAGACGATGAAGAACTGGCTGCCGTTGCCGTTCGGGTCGTTCGTCCGCGCCATGGCCAGGGTGCCTCGGGGGTAGAACCCGTCGGAGGGCGCATTCTCGATGCCGAAGCTGTATCCCGGGCCTCCGCGGCCGGTTCCCGTCGGGTCGCCGCACTGCAGCACATGGATGCTGGCGTCCACCAGCCGGTGGCACGGGCTGTCGACCCAGAAGTCCCCACTGGCGAGCAACAGGAAGGAGGCCACCGTCATCGGCGCATCTGCTCCGTTGAGATCAAGGGTGATCGTGCCGCAGTTCGTCTCCATCTCGACCACCGCCGTCTCGGGGGCCGTTGCCGACGGCGCCTGGTTGGCGCGGAAGGTCGGGACGTCGGTGGGCAGCTCCGGCGCGGGGTCACAGGTCACGGTGCTGCTGCTGCGCGCCGAGTCGGCGTCCGCGGTGGCGTCCTGAGTCGGACCGGGCGCCGAGGCGTCCGCACCGGCACAACCAGAGAGAGCGACCAGCGCGCCCAGGGTCATGATGACCAGGGAGCGCCGGGGCGCCGCACGAAGGCGTCGGGGCATGGGTGAAGTCCTCCTGTGGACCGAGCAAAAGGATGAACGGCTCAGTCTAGGCAGCGCTTTCAGGGCTGGGGTCACGGCCCCACAACGGTTTGGACACGATGGCCGGCCGGTCTGTCCGCCCGGGGCTACGCTGCTGGCGTGATCGTCCATACCCTTCCCGCCGCCGCGTTCGGAACGAACTGCTACGTCCTGGCTCAGGCCGCCGGCGCCGACTGCATCATCGTGGACCCCGGTATCGGAGTGGCCGATCGGGTGGCCGAGGTGCTGCGTCAGGAGGGCCTGAGCCCCGCCGCGATCCTGTTGACCCACGGACACCTCGACCACGTGTATGACGTCCCGATCCTGAGCGCCGCTGGCGCTGTGACGACGCACATCCACGGACTCGACCGCTATCGACTCGCCAACCCGCTGGGAGATCTGGACCGAAGCTTCATCGCCATGATGGAGGCCCAGTTCGGGACCACGGCGACGTGGCGAGAGCCAGAGGCCGTGGTCGAGCTCGCGACCGACTCCGCCGCCGAGTCCTTCGTGCGCGTCGCGGATCTCACGCTCGGGGTGAAGCACGCCCCCGGTCATACCGAGGGGTCGGTGTTGTTCACCGTCGACGACCTGCCGGATGACCCCCGCCATCGCGACGGCGGTCTGGACCGGACGGTGCTGTCCGGGGACGTTCTCTTCGCCGGGTCCATCGGGCGCACCGACCTCCCCGGCGGTGACTCCGGGGCGATGATCCAGTCGCTGCGTGACGTCGTGATGCCCCTGGCGGACTCCGCGCTGGTCCTGCCCGGTCATGGACCGGCCACCACGATGGCCATCGAACGCCGCTCGAACCCCTACCTGCAGCGTCCACTCCTTTAGACTGCGCCGAGTGATCACACCGCGTACGCCCTCTGGGGTGCTGGAACTCCTCCCCGCCGAGCAGATCGCCTTCCAACGCCTGTTGGACACCATCCGCTCCGGTTTCGAGCGTTTCGGCTTCCTACCGATCGAGACCCCCGTCTTCGAGGTCAGCGACGTCCTGCTGACCAAGACCGGGGGCGAGACCGAGCGACAGGTCTACTTCGTGTCCTCGACGGGGTCGCTGGAGAAGGCTGCGGCCGAGGTGAAGGCGGACGGGAGCGCCGCGGAGGCGTCGCTGCCGGAGATGGCCCTGCGGTTCGACCTCACGGTGCCGCTGGCTCGGTACGTCGCCGAGCACGAGCACCAGCTGACCTTCCCGTTCCGGCGCTACCAGATGCAACGGGTCTACCGAGGCGAGCGGAGCCAGCGGGGGCGGTTCCGGGAGTTCTACCAGTGCGATATCGACATCGTGGGCAAGGACCGCCTCAGCGTGAAGCACGACGCTGAATGTCCGGCGGTGATCCATGCGCTGTTCTCCGACATGAACATCGGGGCGTTCACCATCGGCATCAACAACCGACGTCTGATGCGCGGCTTCTTCGAGGACCTGGGACTCACCGATGCCGACGTGCAGGCCAGCGTCCTGCGAGAGATCGACAAGCTGGACAAGCGCGGAGAGCAGCATGTGCGCAGCACGCTGGCCGGCCCGGGTTTCGAGCTCACGGCCGAGGTCGTTGACCCCCTGATCGACTTCGTCAGCGCACGGAGCACGTCGCACGATGACGCCATGGACCGGTTGGACCGGCTCGGTGCCGCCAGCGGGGGTAGCGACGAGCTGGCCCGAGGGGTCAGCGAGCTGCGTGAGGTCCTCGGCCTGGTGCGGGCCCTGGGGGTGCCGGAGAGCGACTACTGCCTCAACTTCTCGATCGCCCGCGGCCTGGACTACTACACGGGGACGGTCTACGAGACGACGTTGGACGATCACCCCGGCATCGGCTCGATCTGTTCGGGCGGCCGTTACGACGACCTGGCCAGTCACTACAGCAAGTCCCAACTGCCGGGCGTGGGCATCTCCATCGGGCTGACCAGGCTGTTCTGGCAGCTCCGTGAGGCGGGGTTGGTCGACGTCGCGGAGAGCACCGTGCAGGTGCTCGTGCCCCTGGTCGACGCCACCCTGATGACCGAGACCCTCGAGCTGACGACCACCTTGCGGAGGGCAGGGATCAACACCGAGTCCGTGCTCGAGACGAGCAAGCTGGGCAAGCAGCTGAAGTATGCCGACCGTGCGGGGATCCGCTTCGTCGCCATCCTGGGGCCCAAGGAAGTCGAGGCGGGCACGGTCACCATCAAGGACCTTCGTCGCCAGGACCAGTTCACCGTGGCTGCCGAGGACGCGGTCAGGGCCCTTCGCGTCGAGCTGGCCCAGCCCCTGGTCTGAGGTTGCAGCCACCCGGGCGAAGCAGGCTGGGACCTCAGCGCGTGATAGCGTGCTAGCGCACTAGCAGGCTACGACAAAAGAGGATGGCATGAAGCAGCGCACGACGGCGGATCAGCAGAGCCTGGAGGAGTTGTCGACCGTGCTGGCAGCTTTGACGGAGCCCGCCGACGTCGAGAGCTTCCTGATCGACCTGTGCACTCCGGCGGAATTGGAGGCACTGGCCGACCGTTGGGTGGTCGTGCCTCTATTGGCGCAAGGGGTGCCCTACCGCACCATCCACGACCAGACCGGGGTCAGCGTCACCACCATCGGCAGAGTGGCTCGGTGTCTGGAGCAGGGCACCGGCTATCGAGCAGCGTTGGAGCGGCATACCGCCTCACCCCGCTGACGGCGCACCGGCGACGCCTCGCTCCCGCTGCGCACCAGCGCTGCTGGCCCTCCGCGGCCACCTACTCACTATCTCCTGAATTCGGAAGGTCACCCATGACTCCAGCTGCCCCACCGCGCGATCGGCTGCGCGTCGCGATCCAGCGATCGGGTCGTCTCGCAGCACCCGCCCGGGACCTGCTCGCCTCCTGTGGGCTGACCTGGCGGGAAAGCCGGGACAAGCTCTTCTGCTACGGGGAGTCGCTGGCCATCGACCTGCTGCTGGTGCGCGACGACGACATCCCCGGCCTCATCGCCGACGGTGTCTGCGACCTCGGTATCGTGGGGCGCAACGTCATCGCCGAGCACGACCTGACCCGCCAGTCCTCAGGCGCCGTGGGTGGACTGACCGAGCTGCGGGAGCTGGGTTGGGGGAGCTGCCGGCTCGACATCGCCATCGACGCCGACCTCACCTGGGAGGGACCCGGTCAGCTGGCCGGACAGCGTATTGCGACCTCCTACCCCCAGATCCTCGGGCAGTGGCTGCGACAACACCAGGTCGAGGCCGACATCGTCACCTTGTCGGGGTCGGTGGAGATCGCTCCGCGACTGGGCCAGGCCGACGTGGTCTGCGACCTCGTCTCCAGCGGCGCGACCCTGGCCGCCAACAATCTCAAGCCCGTCCAGACGCTGCTGCACTCCGAGGCCGTCGTGGTCGGCCCGGGACACCCGCTGGAGGAAAGCCGCGGGGACCTCGCCGAGCTGCTCCTGCGGCGGATGGACGGTGCGGTCCGGCTCAAGGAGACCCGCCTGCTGATGCTGCGCAGCCCCCGCGCCGAGCTGGCTCAGGTGCTGAACCACCTCCCCGAAGGACACGAACCGACCATCATGGCGCTGGAGTCGGCCGCCGGCACCGGCGAGGAGGTCACGGTGCAGATGCTCTGCCACAGCGCGGTGACCTGGCAGCGACTCGAAGACCTCAAACGGGCCGGTGCCCGTCAGCTGATGGTGCTGCCCGTGGAAGGGATGCTCGCATGAACGTGCTGACCTGGACCGAGCTCGACGAAGCAGCCCGTGCCGCCGCGGTCGCGCGGGGCACGGTCGCCGCCGGGCCGGAGGTCACGGCCTCGGTGTCCGACACCCTGGCCCGGGTCAAAGCCGAAGGCGACCGGGCCGTGATCGCCGCCACCTCGCGGTTCGACGGAGTCGACCTCGACACGCTGCAGGTCACGAGCGACGACGTCGCTACGGCTCTTGCTCGCGTCACACCCGAGCTAGGGGAGGCCATCACCGAAGCCGCCGGCCGGATACGCACGTTCCACCACGCCGGCATGCCCGGCGACTACGCGGTCGAGACCGCGCCCGGGGTCGTCTGTGAGCGCGTCATGAGGCCTATCGAACGAGTAGGGCTCTACGTCCCCGCCGGCTCGGCGCCGCTGCCCTCGACGGCGCTGATGCTCGGGGTGCCGGCCCAGCTGGCTGGGTGCCCGCAGGTGGTGCTGATCACTCCACCGGGTCCCGACGGGCGAGCCGACGACGCCGTGTTGGCCGCCGCTGCCGAGTGCGGTATCACCCAGATCTTCCTCGGGGGCGGAGCCCAGGCCATCGCGGCGCTGGCCTACGGCACCCAGAGCGTGCCGGCCTGCGACAAGATCTTCGGACCCGGCAACGCCTGGGTGACCGAAGCGAAACGGCAGGTCAGCACGGCCGAGGGTGGGCCGGGGATCGACCTGCCGGCGGGACCTTCCGAGGTCGTGGTCATCGCCGACCACGGCGCCGACCCGGAGTTCGTGGCGGCCGATCTGCTGTCCCAGGCCGAGCACGGGCCGGACTCCCAAGTCCTGCTGCTGACCGACGACGCTGTGCTGGGCCAGGAGGTGGCCGAGCAGATCGAGCACCAGGTCGAGCAGCTGCCGCGCGCCGAGATCGCCCGCAAGGCGCTGGCCAGTAGTCGGGTCATCGTGACCTCGGACCTGTCGGCGGCTTTCGAGATCAGCAACGAGTACGGCCCCGAGCACCTCATCCTGGCGTTGCGCGAGCCGAGAGAGTGGTTGACCGCGGTGACCAGCGCCGGATCGGTCTTCCTCGGCGACTGGGCCCCGGAGACCCTCGGCGACTACTGCAGCGGCACCAACCACGTGCTCCCCACAGCCGGAGCGGCCCGGTTCACCGGTGGCGTCAACGTGTCGAGCTTCCAGATCGCGATGACGGTGCAGTCCGTCACCCAGCAGGGTCTGCACACCGTCGGCCCGTGCGCCGTGGTCCTCTCCGAAGCCGAGCAGTTGCACGCCCACCAGCGGGCCGTGACCCGCCGCCTGGCGCGGTCGCTGCCCGACACCGCCAGCTCGGGCGCATCGACGTGAGGGCGGCAACGACGTGACCGGCTTCCCGATGGGCCTGGTGCGACCTGATCTGCGCGAATTCTCCGGCTACTCCTCGGCACGGACCAGCTTCGCCGGACCGCCCGCGTCGATCTGGCTCAACGCCAACGAAGCCGCCGAGCCCAGCGCTGTCGATCCCGACGGCACCGCGCGGCGCTACCCGCAGCCCCAGCCCGCGAGGTTGCGAGCGTCCTACGCGGCATACCTGAAGGCTCGGGATGACCAGCTCCTGCTCACGCGGGGCAGCGACGAAGCGATCGACGTGCTCGTCCGGGCGCTATGCCGCCCCGGCAGCGACGAAGGCGTCGTCGTCTGCTCCCCGACCTTCGGGATGTATGCGGTCAGCGCGGCGCTGCACGGAGTGCCGGTGCACGATGTCCCCCAGCACGACGCAGGTGATCGCTTCGTGCACGATCTCGCCGCCGTCGCGCAGGCGGTCAGGGACACCGGGGCCCGCATCGTCTTCATCGCCTCACCGGGCAACCCCAGTGGATCTGTCGTCGAGGTCGAGGCCCTCGTGCAGTTGGTCGAGGCCGTGAGCGACCTTGCGATGGTGATCGTGGACGAGGCCTACACCGAGTTCTCGGCTGGGCGCTCAGCCGTGTCAGATCTCGACCACCACCCCACGCTGGGCCTACTGCGGACCATGTCGAAGGCGCACGGATTGGCGGGGGCCCGAGTCGGCGCGTTGGTCGCGCACCCCGACCTGATCGCCGTGCTGCGCAGGGTGCAAGCGCCGTACCCGATGCCCGCACCGGTGACCGAGCTGGTGGGGAGCGCTCTGATGGACGACGTCCTCGCCGAGACAGCCCAGCGGATCGCCTCGACGGTGCACCGTCGCGACCGACTTGCCGCCACCGTCGCGAGTCACCCCGGTGTTCGCGCCGTGTATGCCAGCGAAGCGAACTTCGTGCTTGCTCGCTGCGCCGACGTGGATGAGGTGCTCCGGGACGTCGCAGCCCACGCAATCGCCATCCGCGATATGCGCCACCTGCCCGGGCTGCACGACGCGGTACGGATCAGCGTCGGCACCGACGCCGACCTGGACGCGCTGCAGGCCGCCCTCGAAACCACCGAACCCACCGAAAGGACCCGATGAGTGCGTTGCCCAGCCCCGTGTTGTTCATCGACCGCGACGGCACCCTGATCGAAGAACCCGCCGACCACCAGGTTGATGCGTACGACAAGCTGGCCCTGGTCCCGGGGGTGATCCCCGCCTTGCTGCGGCTACGCGACGCCGGGTGGGCTTTCGTGATGGTCAGCAACCAGGACGGGCTGGGCACCGAAGCCTTCCCGACGCAGACCTTCCAGGGGCCCCACGACCTGATGATGCAGATCTTCGCCAGTCAGGGCATCACTTTCCGCGACGTGATCATCGACGTGACGCTGCCCGAGGACCACGCGCCGACCCGGAAGCCGGGGACGGCGTTGATGACAGGGCTGCTCAAGGACCGCAGCATCGACTGGACGGCGAGCGCGATGGTGGGGGACCGGGAGACGGACGCCGAGTTCGCTGGCAACCTGGGCATTCCCGCCTACCTTCTCCCGGCCTACGACTGGGCCGGGATCGCGCACGAGCTGGTCACCCGTCCGCGCACCGCGACGGTGCACCGGGCGACCTCGGAGACCTCGATCACGGTGAGCGTCGACCTCGACCGGGCTGGAGCCAGCAGCATCGAGACCGGCGTCGGCTTCTTGAACCACATGCTGGAGCAGCTGGCCACGCACGGCGGGTTCAGCCTGGAGGTGGCCTGCCAGGGGGACCTGCACATCGACGAGCACCACAGTGTCGAAGACATCGCCCTAGCCGTCGGTGAGGCCATCCGCACTGCGCTCGGCGCCAAGCGGGGGGTCGGTCGCTACGGCTTCACGTTGCCGATGGACGAGGCCCGAGCCAGCGCCACCATCGACCTGTCCGGTCGGCCCTATTTCGTCTTCGAGGGGAACTTCGACCGGGAACGGGTCGGAGACCTGCCGACCGAGATGGTCGAGCACTTCTGGCGCTCGTTCGCCGACGCGATGCGCTGCACCCTGCACCTGAACATCGGCCCCGGCAACGCGCACCACCAGATCGAGGTCGGCTTCAAGGCCGTCGCCCGAGCACTGCGGCAGGGGATCGCCGTGGTCGACAGCGATCTCCCCAGCACCAAGGGCGTGCTGTGAGAGCGCCGAGGGTGGTGCTGGTGGACTCGGGAGGGACCAACATCGCCTCGGTGAGCTTCGCCCTGGAGCGCCTGGGGGTGCCCTCCACGTTGACCAGCGACGCCGCCACCATCCAGGCCGCGGACCGGGTCATCCTGCCCGGGGTCGGGGCGGCCGGCGCTGGGATGCGCCGGTTGCACGACGCGGATCTCGTCACCGTCCTGCGCGAGCTGGAGCAGCCACTGCTCGGGGTCTGTCTCGGGATGCAGCTGCTGTTCGAAGGGAGCCAGGAGGACGGCGGAGTGCCGTGCCTGGGGTTGCTCGAGGGCACCGTGACCCAGATGCAGCCCGCCGACAAGGTGCGCATCCCCCACATGGGCTGGAATACTCTGAGCGTCATCCGGCCAGACCCCCTCATCCGTGGCCTCGGCGACGGGGATCGAGCGTACTTCGTGCACAGCTATGCAGCTCCGGTGGGCGAGCACACCCTCGCTACCACCTGGCACGGGCAGGACTACTCGGCGGTCGTTCGATCCGGCAACCGCTATGGGGCCCAGTTTCACCCGGAACGCTCGGCAGGGGTCGGGGCCGCCATTCTCGCCAACTTCGTCGCGGAGGATCCCGATGAGTGAGTTCACCGTCTACCCGGCCCTCGACATCCGCCAGGGCGGTGTCGTGCGGCTGCACAAGGGGGACTACGACAAGGAGACGCGGTATGCCGGGGAGCCGCTGTCCCTGGCCCACGAGTATGCCCGCGCGGGCGCTCGATGGCTCCACCTGGTGGACCTGGACGCGGCCAAGGCGGGCGGATACACCCTGTTGCCGCTGCTGGAGGAGATCGCAACCAGCACGGGCCTACAGATCCAGACGGGCGGGGGAGTGCGCACCCAGGACGACGTCCAGGCGATGCTCGATGCTGGGGCGGCCCGGGTCGTCGTGGGTTCGATGGCGGTCCGCGAGCAGGACACCGTGCTGGGTTGGCTGGAGCACTTCGGGCCCGACCAGATCACGGTGGCGCTCGACACCCGTGCCTCCGAGGACGGCGTCTGGGAGCTCCCGGTGGCGGGGTGGACGTCGGTCGCGGAGACCGACCTCCCCACCATGCTGCACCGCTACGCCGAGTCCGGACTCAAGCACGTCCTGTGCACCGACATCGGCCGGGACGGGACCCTGGCCGGGCCCAACACCCACCTCTAGACC